>NZ_VUKI01000047.1:0-32705 GCF_008385775.1 Staphylococcus sp. GDX7P312P
ACTGAGCTACTGCGGAATAATATGATGGAGCGGGTGATGGGAATCGAACCCACAACATCAGCTTGGAAGGCTGAGGTTTTGCCATTAAACTACACCCGCGTAGTAAACGATTATGGGGCGGTTGAAGGGAATCGAACCCTCGAATGTCGGAACCACAATCCGATGCGTTAACCACTTCGCCACAACCGCCAAAATGATTGAATGGTTCAGGACAGAGTCGAACTGCCGACACATGGAGCTTCAATCCATTGCTCTACCAACTGAGCTACTGAACCGTAATAAGTAATGGCGGTCTCGACGGGAATCGAACCCGCGATCTCCTGCGTGACAGGCAGGCGTGTTAACCGCTACACTACGAGACCTATTAAAACTATGTATTGCGGGAGGCGGATTTGAACCACCGACCTTCGGGTTATGAGCCCGACGAGCTACCGAACTGCTCCATCCCGCGCTAATATTATTTACGTCTCAAAAATCAGTACTTAACAAGTATATCATTTAATATTATCTAATGTCAATAATAATTTTAAATAAATTTTACATTCATTTAATCGAATCTTCATATTGAAATGCGACAATTGACTAATAGCTATCGCCTTTCGAATACTTTATTAGTATATATAGTATCATTAACTTAGTCAATAAGTATCACAAACTATTTTGTGTAAAAAAACGCTACATTTAAAATATTTTAATTAAAGATACCAATTGGATATCTAATTGCACTTGAAAGTATCTCTATATTTAATTATCAACCTTAATGGTAATAAAAAGTAGGTAGCTTTAACTCCCTACTTAAATTAGTTTAAATATAGGACTATTAATAATTAAATCAGATGTTTTATTACTTAGTCATGTATTGTTGCATTTTCTCTTGTAATTCAGTAAAGGATACGAAGCCCTCTTCTTCTAAGAAATGTCCACCTTCATTAACAATTTTAGTCTTACCATCTAATTCGTCAATTAAGTTTTGAGTTTCTAAGTAAGAAACATAAGAATCATCTTTTGAAGCTAGTCCATAAAAGTGGTTAACTTTAGTTTTAATCAAGTCATAATCAACATTAAACTCCCCTACTTTTATTGAATCGTCTATTTTCTTCGCATCTTCTTTAAATCCTGCTATACTAAAGAACCCCTCAAATGGTCCATCAATTGATAGACCTTCAATGTATTTCAAAGTAGCCAATGAACCATACCCATGAGTGACAAAATAAGTATCTTTAGATAAAAGTTCAATTTGTTGATTTAATTCGAAGACCCAATTGTCTATATCATCATTCTTACTTTCATCTAAATGGAATAGTTGAACATCGTAACCTTCTAGTTCTAAATTATGTTGTAACCACTTATACCAGTGGTTATGAGAATTCCCTAATTGTGAATGAACTATAATTACATTAGTCATTAATATTTTTACCTCCTTAAACTTAAATAATAATTCTCAATTTATATAACAAAACACTTTTAAAGAGGCAAATTCGCCTCAAAAAAAGTGTTTAAATTATTATATTTCATCAAGCAATTCTTCCACAGCATTTTTACCCTGTTGAATACAATCTGGAAGCCCAACCGCTTCAAATGGTGCTCCTGTAATTCTGAGTGCAGAATAAGTATTTTTAACGTGCTGTTGAATTTTTCTTATTTGACCAATATGACCAATGTGATATTGAGGCATGCTTTTAGTCAAACGATTAACAATTGTAAACTCCGGATCTCCATGAAAAGTCATCATTTTATTTAAATCACGACGTGCGATAGTCGCAATTTCTTCATCAGTATGATCTTCAACAACTGTATCACCTGGTTTACCTACATATGCTCTAATTAAAACTTTTCCTTGCGGTGTAGTAAAAGGCCATTTTTTACTAGTCCAAGTACAAGCTGTAATATTTGTATTACTTGTTCTCGCGATGACAAAACCAGTACCGTTATATGTATTTTCAATATTCTTCTCATCAAATGCAAATACAACTGTTGCAACTGAAGTAGAATCCATCTCGTTAAAGTATTTAAAAGCTTGATCGTGATTGAACCATTTCATAAATGTTTGATGAGGCGTAGTAATTAAAATACCATCAAATTGTTCACTGTATTGATCAGTTACTATTTCATAATTGTCATTGTTAATAGTGATATCTTCTACATATGTTTGATATTTCATCTTTACGCCTTTATCTTGTACATTTTTAGCTAATGCTTCAATAAATGAACTTAATCCGTGACGAAATTGTCTAAATTGACCTTTAGGGGCACCAGGATATAATTGACGTTGTTTAATACGTTCAGCCTTTTCGTGTTGCATACCTTTGATTAAACTACCGTACTTTTCCTCTTGTTCTTTAAAATTAGGAAATGTACTCATTAAACTCAATCGATCTATATCGGTACCATAAATACCACCCATGAGGGGTTCTATTAAATTTTCAAGCACTTCGTTTCCTAATCGTCTTCTAAAAAACGCTCCAACTGATATATCATCCTCAATTTTTATTGGAGGTATTACCAAATCTAGTCCCGCTCTTAGCTTACCAATTGGTGAAATAAGTCTTGTTTTTAAAAACGGTTTAATATCAGTTGGGATGCCCATAATCGAACCACCTGGTATAGGATACAATTTATTTTTTGCGAAAATGTATGACTGACCTGTTTCATTAGTAATTAAATCATCTTCAAGTCCAATATCTTTTGCTATATCAGTCATGATTGTTTTTCGTCCAAGATAAGATTCAGGGCCTAGTTCTATAGTATATCCATCTTTACGATACGTCTGTATCTTTCCACCTGGTCGATTTGTCGCTTCAAAAATGGTTACATCTATATCTGGTTTATAATGTTTTAAATAATATGCGCTTGAGAGGCCAGTTATACCTGCACCAATAATTGCAACTTTTTTACTCACATTGAGTCCCTTCCTTTATTAAAAAACTGTTTTTATTTCATCCACGATAGCATTTATAAATAATGGATCCGTGTTAGGCATTGTTGGACGATAGTAATTTGCTCCTATCTCATCACAAACAACTTTACATTCATAATCATTATCATACAGTACTTCCAAATGCTCACATACAAAACCTACTGGTGTGTAGATAAAGTGTTTATATTGATGTTCGTTGTATAAAGTTCTTGTTAAATCTTGTACATCAGGTCCTAACCAAGGAGTACCTGTGTGACCCTCAGACTGCCAGCCTTGAGCAACGTGTTTAATATTTGAAGATGTTTGTAAACGATTCATTGTATCTTTTAATTCATCAGGGTATGGATCATTATTTTTTTCAATTAAACCTTTAGGCAAACTATGAGCTGATACAACTAAGATTGTCTCATCATGTTCATTTTGGGGAATTTGCTCTAAAGTTTCATTGATTTTATTAGTCCAATACTCAATAAATTTAGGTTGGTGATAATAATGTTCAACATGATGTAAAGCAATATCGTATTTATCGGCTTCTTCTTTAGCACGTTTATTGTATGATCCAACTGAGAAACTAGAATAATGTGGCGCTAAAACAACAGTAACCGCTTCTTTAATGCCATCTTTATACATTTTTTCTACAGCTTCTTCAATATAAGGAGATATATGCTTTAGACCCAAATACAATTTAAATTCCACATCTTCATAAACTTGATTTAAAGCATCTTTTAATGCTTCAGCTTGACGATCAGTAGTGCCAGCTAAAGGAGAAAGACCACCAATAAATTCATATCGGTCTTTTAAATCTTGTAATTCCTCATCAGTTGGTCTCTTACCATGTCTAATATCTGTATAATATGGTTCAATATCACTCTCTTTATATGGTGTTCCATATGCCATAACTAATAAACCTACTGTCTTAGTCATTAAATAAAACCTTCCTTAATCTTTGTATTCTTAATACTATTTACTTGTATAATCATGAACAAATTGAGTAACTCGCTTTAATGTATCAGGTTGTACTTCAGGAAAAACACCGTGTCCTAAATTAAAAATGTGTTTACCTCTTTCCATACCCTCGTCCAAAATTTCACGTACTCTTTGCTCTATTACGTCCCAAGGCGCGAGTAACAATGAAGGATCTAAATTACCCTGTAACGTTTTATTAACACCCATTTTTGTAGCTGATGAGATAGACGTACGCCAATCTAATCCTAGGACATCTATTGCTAAGTCATTCCATTCATTAATTAAATGGCTTGCACCCACTCCAAACATTATGACAGGAACATCATATTTAGCTTTAATTCCATTAATTAACTTATCCATTGAGGGTTTAATATAATATCGATAATCTTGAACATTTAAAGCTCCAACCCATGAGTCGAAAATTTGAATCAGCTCTGCGCCCGCTTCAACCTGAGCAACCACATAGTCAATTGATACTTGTACGAGATGATTCATTAAGGCAAACCATGTTGCCTCATCTCCATACATCATTGCTTTAGTGTAATTATAATTTTTTGAAGGACCGCCCTCAATCATATAAGAAGCTAATGTAAATGGCGCACCTGTAAACCCAATTAATGGTACATTCAATTTCTCTTGTGTTAGCAATTGAATTGTTTCAAGTACGTACGGTACATCACGTTTTGGATCAATTTGAGTTAATTTGTCTACATCAGATACAGATTTAATTGGATTGCTAATGACTGGTCCAATACCTGATTTAATATCAACATCAACACCAATTGGTTTCAAAGGTGTCATTATATCTTTATATAAAACTGCTGCATCAGTATTATAATTATCAACTGGTAATTGAGTTACATAAGCACATAATTCAGGTTGGTGTGTGATGTCGAAAAGTGAATATTTCTCTTTTAATTTTCGATATTCTGGTTGTGAACGGCCAGCTTGGCGCATAAACCATACAGGTGTATGAGATGTTTTTTCACCTTTAATTGTTTGTAAAATTGTATTATTTTTATTATGCACCTTATAGTCCTCCTAAATTAAAATCATTCTTATCTATAATATCATATGCTGATATAATTATCGTTTATCTACACTTAAATGTCATAAAAAAGACAAAGCATAAATGTACATTTCAATTCATTAAATTATAATAATTTATTAAACATAATTATAGTATATTTATATGCTTAAAAATATCCCTCAATAAGATTAAATGAATTTTTAAAATATTTAAACAATACATACAATTATTATAGCTAGTATCATTAATTAATCGTATAATATAAACAATAAAGGAGGTATGAGTCATGAACATATATACAACTTATGGGACTTATGGTTACTTAAATCAAATCCGAACAAATAATACTGATAGAAATCTATTTTTATTTTCAACAAATGATTCTTCTGTAATTATTGAAGAATCAGATGAAAAATCAATTTTAAAACATCCAACTATTTATACAACTGTTAATGCTATTAATGACTTAAATCAAACACATTTTTACTCAGCAATATTTATCCCTTCTTCTGATGATCATGTTCATCAATTAGAAAAACGTATTGCAAATTTGGAATTAAATTTCGATAAGTTTGCCGGCTTTAAAAGTTATCGATTTTTAAAGCCAGCGCAAGGAACAACTTACAAAGTTTATTTTGGTTTTGCTAATCGCCAAACTTACGAAGATTTTAAAGAAACAGATACATTTAAGGATTATTTTTCAAAAGATGCATTAAGACATTATTTTGGTTCTAGTAGCCAACATTCTAGTTACTTTGAGAGATATTTATATCCAATCAAGGAATAATAAAAAGGTTGCCTGTTAACTAGATGTAGTTTAGCTCGTTCTAGTTATAGGCAACCTTTTTAATCTTTAAGTAGTGATTCTTGATAATGTAATTTCTTAATTGTGCTTCTAATCGTTAACCACCCTACTATAAAGAAGATTAGAGCGAAAAAGAAATATTGTGGGTAAATACTGATAAATGCAATTGAAAAAATTAATCCTATAATTAACATCAAGCGATAAAGAAATTTTTCATAGCCTTTAATCACTTCGACATCTGATACTGGCCAAACTTGAGGCCATAATCCATAGGCTTGTTGCGTATAAAATTGAGACATTTGCAATAATGTAATGTACATAAACAGACATCCAATAATTGCTGAAACAATCGGAAACGATAGCCAAATCATTAGCACTAATGCAATGACAATCAGTCGAAATATTATACTAAAAGCATCTCTACCTCTTACAAAGCTACGCGTGAACAGATATAAATACATATTTTTAGAATTAAATTTCCGGCCTTTAGGTGTAGGTAATAAGAAATCTAAATATCTACGTCTAACTGCAGACTCTTTTAAATGTTTAACATCCGTAAACATATTTACGAATTTATAATAATTTGTATGGTGTCTTTCTTCAATATTTATCATTCGTTCCCATGGATATAAATTAACTCGATTTAATTTAGGTAACGCTAACATTCCACCAAGTAATATAAGCGTAAAGATAACTCCCCAGTACATTTGGTAACCCAATATTAAGTCATATGTTACTAAATTAATCAAAATTAAAATTAAACTTATACTCCAACTTGATTGCTTTAGTTGATACCATTGCCATCTCACTTTCAATCCAATCCATGGATGTATCAATGTTAAAATGCTCAAGATGATAAATGGTGTTATGAAATCACCATCTAATTTAGAAAATAATGGAAACAAGATAATGAGTATTACTAATTGTATCGCTATTCTATTGAAATAACTGTAGCGAATGCTTAGGTTCATATAATCTTTCATATGTTTTTCAAAAGGCAATAAGAATATTCTATCTGCATCTTTTAAAAATGTTCGTATTGGAAAGATAGATGTTACAGCTAATATTATACTTGCACATAACGCATAATCTATATGTTTAGGTATATGTTGCAACCATTGACCATAACCTAATATAAATGCTCCCAATAAAATTAATAAAAATACTGAAAAATGGCCATTAAAAATAAATTTATTATAATAACGCTTTTCTTTTTGAATGGTGTTCAATCTAGATTTAAATAATGAAGTAGCTGTATTATCCATTTTCTTGACCACCTTGTGTGACATGTATATAGATGTCATCAAGTGTGTGACCACTTAAACCAGTTTGTTTACGTAGCTCCTCTAAATCACCGAAAGCAACCACTCTACCTTTATCTAAAATAATAAAACGATCACAATAACGTTCTGCAGTTGCCAAAATATGCGTACTCATTAAAACAGTACGTCCTTCATTTTTCTTTTCTACCATTAAATCCAACATAGATTGAATCCCTAGTGGATCAAGTCCTAAAAATGGTTCGTCAATAATATATAATTCTGGATTAACAATGAATGCACATATTATCATCACCTTTTGTTTCATACCTTTAGAGAAATGACTAGGAAAGACCTTTAATTCATTCTCTAATCTAAATGTTTTAAGTAAAGGTCTTGCACGTTTCATTGCTTCTTCTTTACTCAATTGATATGCCATTGCAGTCATCGCAATATGCTCTTCTAATGTTAATTCTTCATAAATAATTGGTGATTCAGGTATATAAGATAACTTTTTTCGATAAACTTCGATGTCATCTGTAATTTCTGTATTTGAAATAGAGAGATTACCCTCAGTTGGCGTTAATAAACCTAGCATATGTTTAATAGTTGTGCTTTTGCCTGCACCATTTAATCCAATTAAACCAACAATTTCCCCTGCTTTTAATTCAAAATTTATATCTTCAATAACAGGACGTTTCCCATAACCACCTGTTAAATGTTCAACTTTTACTGTCATAAGGCACCTCCATGAATAACATTGTACCAAAATTAGCTTTTAACTACTAAAATTACATTTACTTCACTAACGAAATTTTATTTTACTAATGCTATAATAAGCTATAAATACGTAAAAGGAGTGCATTCAAATGGCTGAAACTGTATTTAGTAAAATTTTATCTGGAGAGATTCCAAGCTTTAAAGTTTATGAAGATGACTTTGTTTATGCATTTTTAGATATTTCACAAGTGACTAAAGGTCATACATTATTAATCCCTAAAAAAGCGTCACCAAATATTTTTGAAACTGATGAAGAGACAATGGCTCATATTGGTGCAGCTTTACCTAAAGTCGCTAATGCAATTAAGAAAGCTTTTAATCCTGATGGACTAAATATCATACAAAATAATGGTGAGTTCGCAGATCAATCAGTATTCCATATTCATTTCCATTTCTTACCACGATACGAAAATGATATCGACGGTTTCGGATACCATTGGGAAACACATGAGAACGAAATTAATGATGAACAAAAACAAGCTATCGCTGATCAAATCAAAGCGCAATTTGATTAATTCTGCATATTGAATGTCATTTTAGGGTAATATACAATTATAATTAACTTGTCGAAATATGATTGTTGTAGAATCTGAAATTTATTTCATTTCTTATTCTATTATTATCCGTTAACGACATAATAAGTGAGGAGAATAGAACATGAAAATATCACGCGTATTATTTGGTATTACTGCGGGAGTAGCATCTGGAATTGCTGTTTCTTGGTTAAACCGTGATGATCAAAGCGTAAAGAATAACACGATTGATTCTAAAGAACCTACTGGGTCTCGCTCTGAATTAGAACGTGAAATTGAGTCACTTAAACGTAATTTCTTTAATATTATTGATTATGGTAAGCAAGTTAAAAATGATGGTGTCTCATATGGTAGCGAAATTGGTGATGAATTTAAAACATTAATTGGTGATTTTAAATCGGATATTAATCCTAATATCGAAAAATTACAATCACACATTGAAAATCTCCAAAATCGTGGTGAAGAAATAAGTAATACTTTTTCAAAAGATAATAAATAAAGTTTAATCATTAGATTAAACTGTGATACGGGAGTGGCGTTGAAATCATTATGAATATTTCGCTACTCTCTTTATTAATGCCAAAATTGACTTGACTGTTGTTACTGATAGTTAGATAATACGTAGCGTATATAAATAAGACCTATTAAGAGGTGTCAGTATGTTTCTATGTAAACGTCAAATTGATATTCATGCACGATTTGGTGTACCAAGAATTGCATTTTTAAGTTTTACTATTACAGTCATCGCATTTTTAATTAGTTATGAAATAATGTACTATTTTGTAGATACACCTTTATCAGATCGACATTTTATTATCTTATTAATATTTGTTGCACTTATGTACCCTATCCATAAAGCATTACACCTTCTCTTTTTCTTACCATATGTTAATTCATTTAGAATTCATAAATTAAACAAAAAGCGTTGGTTACCCTATTTTAATACGTATGTAAGTACGCCTGTACATAAGATATACTTTTGTATTAATTTAATTTTACCTTTTATTTTAATAACTATATTTTTGATTTTTCTAACGATGCATTTTCCGCAATACGGACACTATTTCATGTTTTTACTTGCGTTAAATTTTGGCATATCTGTAATGGATTTTTTATATCTTAAGATTATTATTTTTTCAAATGAAGGTCATTTTATCGAGGAGCATCAAACAGGTATAAATATATTAAACAAAGTGCCATATCAATCTTTTCATTAAGTATCATAGTATCGAGCTTGAAACATATATTATGCCTCAAGTTTGATACTTTTTTAATACTTAAGCCCTATTTAATCTCATACTTTGGCAGTATCTAGCCTGATTCTAATTGGTGATGTTTTCATAATATGTTATAGTAACGTTGTTATTAATGTAAAAGGAGCTATCAACTATGAAAATTATGAATAAATTAATTGTTCCAGTAACTGCGAGTGCTTTACTTTTAGGTGCATGCGGTTCAAATGCAACAGATTCAGAAAGTAATACATTAATCTCTTCTAAAGCTGGAGATGTAAAAGTAAAAGATGTAATGAATAAAATTGGTGACGAACAAATTGCTAGTACGTCATTTAGCATTGCGTTGAATAAAATTCTAGCTGATAAATATAAAGATAAAGTCGATACAAAAGATATCGATGATGAAATTAAAAAAGAACAAAAACAATATGGTGGCAAAGATCAATTTGAAAGTATGCTTAAACAACAAGGTATGTCTTTAGATGATTATAAAGAACAGAAAAAACTTGCCGCATATCAAAAACAATTATTAGCTGATAAAGTCAAAGTGTCAGACAAAGAACTTAAAGAAAACACTAAAAAAGCTTCTCATATTTTAATAAAAGTTAAATCAAGCAGTAGCGATAAAGAAGGTTTATCAGACAAAAAAGCTAAAGAGAAAGCTGAAAAAATTCAAAAAGAAGTTGAAAAGAACCCAGATAAATTTGGAGAAATTGCTAAGAAAGAATCTATGGATTCTTCAAGTGCCAAAAAAGATGGTTCTCTAGGTTATGTAGTTAAAGGACAAATGGTAAGTAAATTTGAAAAAGCACTATTTAAACTAAAAGAAGGTCAAGTTTCAGATGTGGTTAAAACAGACTATGGTTACCATGTCATTAAAGCCGATAAAGAGAATGATTTTGATAAACAAAAATCTAAACTTAAAGCCAAACTAATCGAACAAAAAGTACAAAAAGATCCTAAGATTTTAACAAATGCGTATAAAGATTTATTGAAAGAATATGATGTAGATTATAAAGACAGTGATATCAAGAAAGCTGTAGAAAACACTATTTTAAATCCTGAGAAACTTAAACAACAACAGTCATCTTCAGATAGTTCTTCAGCTGCATCAGGTTTATCTTCATAATTTTCATAGTATTAACATTAAATAGTAAGGGAGCAAGTCAATCAATTCGTTAAGAATTAGGCTTGCTCCCTTTCACGTGTTCAAAATTATAAAAAACAAGCGTTTTTAACCACTACATTGTCTATTCATTAATTGACATTGCAAGGTAAAAACGCTTTTTAATTAGTCTAATTTTTCTGGATTGTAAAACTGTCTATTTTCCATACCAAAAATTCGTTCAGTAAATTGACCTTTATCAGTTTTCTTAAATGCTTTTTCAAACATATTCATTTTCGCATCGATATTGTCAATAAAGAATAATATTTCTGCTTCTTTTAAATGTGGTAACTTAGGTGATCCAAATTCCATTTTGCCGTGATGTGCTAAAATCATATGACGAAGTAACATCACTTCTTCACCATCAATTCCTAATTCTTTCGCCGCTTCGGCAACTTCATCACTTGCAATTGATATATGTCCTAGCAAATTACCTTCAACTGTATATGTTGTAGCTACTGGACCACTTAATTCCCTTACTTTACCTAAATCATGCAAAATAATTGAACTATACAACAAACTACGGTTTAACAATGGATAAATGTTGCATAATGACTTAGCTATTTCTAGCATTGTAAGTACGTGATAACTTAGTCCACTTGCAAAATTATGATGGTGTGAACTTGCTGCAGGATACGTAAAGAATTTATCTTGATATTTTTTCAATAGATGACGTGTTATACGTTGTAAATTAGCATTTTCAATATCTAAAATATAGTGTGAAATGTTTTCTTGGATTTCATCCGGAGATAAAGGTGCACCATCAACGAAATCTTGAGTCTTAAATCCGTCTTCTGGATTAGCTAATCTAAACTGATTGACTTTCATCTGTTTACGACCTCGATAATTAATCACGTCGCCTTTAACCCAAACAATTGTCTCAGGTTTAAGAATCTGCATATCTTCTTTACTAACAGTCCATAGTTTGGCTTCAATATCACCACTTTTGTCTTGTAAGAATAAAGTCATATAGTCTTTTCCTTGAGCAGTAACACCTTGTGTAGCTCTATGAATTAAGAAGAAATTTTCAACCGAATCTCCTGGATTTAGCTTTTCTACATTTCTCATCGTTTTCCGCCTTCCTCTAGTTTATTTAAAATTAGCATCTCTTTAGAAGGAATTGCAGCATCTTTCATGCAAGTGAAGTATAACACTTGATAATCTTTCGCTAATTCTCTTAAATAGTTTAACATCATTGATTTTCTTTGTTTATCAAAATGAACAAAAGCATCATCAATTATTATTGGGAAAGGATAATAAGGTCTTAAAATCTTAATCAAACTAATTCTAAGTGCAATATATAATAATTCTTTCGTTGATTGACTTAGTTCAAGTGGATGATACATTTGGCCATTATTATGTTTAACCATTATTGTATCATTTTCATAAGTTATCATATTATAATTCCCTTGTGTCAGAGCCGTAAATATATTTACAGCTTCATTTATAACTTGAGGTAATCGTTTATCTTTAATTTGCTTAATATGTTCATTTATTAATGCTTCTAAGTAACTTAAACTAGCCCAATCTTTAGCTAAATCATTCATTCTATTCTTCAAGTTATAATACTCATGTCTTAACTTAGATAATGTTTTATCTGTCTCCATGTAATTAATTTGAGCGGTTAAGTCACTAACTTCAGTTTGTTTATCTAAATACTGATCGTTATATGCATCAACTTGTTTAGCAAGAAGCGCATCTTCTTCTTCCAATTGAGCAGTTGTTTTTTCGCTCAAATTCGAACTATCTTCATAAGAGAAATTTTGATTTTCGAGATATGCAGTTAAATCATTAAATCTTGCAAGTTGTTGGTGATACAATTGATATTGCTCGTAAGATTGATAATACGCTTCTTCACTTGAAACATTGATATAAGTAAATAATGTATTTATAGTTTTTTCATTTTCTTCTAATTGTTCTTTTAATTGTTTCAATTCATTACTTAATAACTCAATTTGACTTTTAAGTTGTTCTTTCTTCTCTTTATTACTCTCGTATTTAGAAATCCAGCTCTTCATATCATTAAATAGTGAAGCTTTATTAAATGGTGTGATTTCATTTTCAGTATTTTTAAGCGCTTTATCATAAAAATGCGTCAATTTCTGATTTACTTGTTGATGTTGATCTAATAATTTACTGCGGTAACTGTCATTTGATTTAAGTTGATTCATAGTTTTAAAGCTATCTAGTAATAAATCATCTGTCATTTCATTAGGTACTTTCACATTTTCTTTAACTGCATTTAATTTTTGAGTTAAGTCATTGATTTGTTGTTCTGTTTTTTGCAGTAAATTCTCTTGATGATTTAATTTATTAGCTAATACACTTTTATTGTTACTTGCATTACTCCAACGTTCACGTAGTTGAAATTGTTGATCTAAGTCGAAGTTTAAATCGTAATTAGATTCCAAATCATTAATTTGTTGTTCCAAATCATTAATTTCTTCACTAATTGATTCACTGTAATCAATTTCTTTGGTCTTAACCAAGAAAGTACCAACAATAAATATGACAGTTAAGATTGCAAATATAACTCCGAAAATTAAATTTTGTGTCACAAATGAGAATAGTGTTAAACCCAGACCAACTAAAGATAACACTATAAAACTTAATCTAAGCCACCAATTTCTCTTTTGCTTTCTTTCTTTATCAGAATTAAATGTATCTTTAAGTTTGTTATACAGATTTTCTTTCTCATGTAGTTCTAACTTTTGTTGATTATATTGTTTCTTTTTATCCAGTGAATCTTCAGAAACTAAATCTTTTTCCAAGTTTTCTATTTCCTGAGATAACGTATTTTGTTCAATTTGATTTTCATCAATAGCTCTTTCAATTTGTTGTTTTAACACTTTTTGCTCATTTCGCGTCTTGATAGTTTCACTAACATAATTCTTCATAGATTCAGAGGTATCTGTATTGTGATAAACTTCTTGCCAACCAATACTTGTTTTCAAATCAGCTTCTTGACGCTCGTAATCATCAATTTCTTGCTTAAGTGAAGAAGATTTCATTTCAGCTTGTTGAATTTCATTTTCGTCACGAGTTAAATGATAAATATGATTAGCTGTATCTTCATTCAAAGCAGGAATTGCATTATATTCATTCTCTAATTGTTTTAATTTCTCTTCACGCAAACTTATATCTCTAGCTAGAGATTGTTTGTAATTTGAAGCTGTTTCATAACGCTCGATCCCTTTTTCCGGAAAACTTAATGGCTCAATATTAAGTTTTTGCTCTAAATCTTTCCATTCTTGAGCTTGTTCATGAATAGCAAGTTGCTTTTGTTTACTTTCATGCATTTTTGATAATTGGTTTAGATTGGCTTTTAAATGTTCTAAATGACGTTGTGATTTATCTCTATCATCAACTAAACGATGATATTCATCTAACTTAGCCTCTTCTTCTCTTATTTGGGCTTCAAGGCTTTTCAATTCATCAAGCTGTTGATTGAGTATTGGGTTTTTTCCAGCCTTTTTATAAAGCGTGGATTTCTTTTGACTGACCATTTTATTCATCATTGTGAACTCAGAAGAACCTAATGCACCTGCTTCAAGTAAATAACTTTGTAATTGGTCCTCATCTAAGTTACGGTGAATATCTTGTAATCCAAGCACATTAAACGAGAATATACCTTGATAAGTTTTCTTAGAAATGTAATTTAATTTTTTCTTGAGCCAAGCTTCGTCTCGAATCAAACCATTTTCTAGGTAAACTTTTACATCACCTGAAATGCTACCTTTAACTCTCTCTACTACGATTTCTGATTGGTCATCTAGTATAAGCGTAAGTTTTCCCCCATACTGATTACCCATACGTGGTTCAAGTCGAGGTTCTTTTTCTTTTTTCGTTGGAAAGCCAAAAAGTATAGAATGTATGAAAGCTTGAATCGTTGATTTACCAGCTTCATTCTCACCAAAAATTTCAGTAAATTCACGGTTGAACTCTATTTTGCGATGCACAAATTGACCATAGCCATAGATCTCTAAAGATTTAATGATCATCACTTTCACCTCTCATGTCTGCCTTTAAAATGTTCTCAGCGCGATTAACAAGTTCAACAGTATCAAACTCAGTATAATCTTCTAAATATTTGGATGCTCTAGGATTTAAATATAATTCAGTCATCGCCTCTTCAAACACTTTATTATCTTTGATTAAATCAGCTGAAAATTCTCTTACAAGAGGTACTTCATCCATTTGCATATAATTAAATGTGAGCGTTTCTATGATTACGAAATGATGTTCATTTTCTTCGTAGTCATCAATCATTTCTTTAATTTGACTAATGTCTTGTGAAGATATGGGTCTATCACTGTCAACATTTACAGTTAATCTATAAAAAGCCTTTCCATTAGAACGTACGCTTTCTTTGAAGGATTGAATTGCTTCATAGATACCTTGTTTAGTAAGTTTATCAGTATTTATAGTAGCTTCTTCAAATCTAATTTGTTGCGTTGGAATAAAAGTAGCGTTTAATCGTAAATGGTCTCCTTCTACCAATAAACATCCCTTAGGTCCTTGCTCACCAAAATGACGTCCTTGAATGTTTCCAGGATAGTGAATTGGAGGCATATCACTTAATTCCTGTCTTTCATGAATATGGCCAAGTGCCCAATAATGATATAGTTTTTGATTCAAATCTTCTAAAATAAATTCAGTATAGCGATTTTTAGTTGAAGATTTACTATAAGTACCGTGTAACATTCCAATATGAATACCTTTTTTACCTTGGCTAGATGGATACTCATCAATTTTATTTTCATAACTTGTATCATGTTGATAACTAAAACCATGAACAAAAATTGTCTCTCCATCTTTTGTGATAGCTTGATATGTTTCTACTCTATTTGAGAAGACCGAAACATTATCTGGCCAATCATTAGTAATTTTTTCAGTTAGTGGATCATGATTACCATGACTTATGTAAACGAAAATTTGTTCTTTTTCTAATCGCTTAAATTGTTCTTTCAAGAATACTTCAGCACGCAACGTACGATTCTCACTATCAAATAAATCTCCAACGATGAGAACAAAATCAACTTCTTCTTTTAATGCTGTATCGACAATCTTCTTAAAGCTTTCATAAGCACTGTTTTGAACATCTTCAAAAATTGATGGCGCCAAATGACTTTTAGATTTAAAGGGGCTGTCGAGATGTAAATCTGCACAGTGAATAAATTTTATCATTGAAATTAGCTCCTTAATTGCATCTTCGTTTATCTTTATGTATTCCTTTATTTTACCATAACTTATTTATTTGGGTCGATGAACTTATATATTAAAAAAGCTACAAAGCTTTCAATTGAAAGCTTTGTAGCTTATTGTGCTAACAATTAGTCAGCGTAAATTTCATCTAATGGTTTAACAATGATTTGATTAATTTCTTGGAATACTTGGCTCATTTTTTGCTCAGCTTGCATTAATTCAGAAATATTTTCATCTTTTTCAATTGCTTGAGCTTGTTCTTGAGCTTTTGCTAAATCTTCTTCAGGAATTTCTTCACCTTGCATTTGTTTTTGTTGGAAACTTAATTGAGTTTCACGGAACTCATCGAATAATTTTTTTGATTCTTCATTATCTTTAACTTTAGAGAAAGCATCTTTAATAGCTTTATATTCATCACTATCTCTTAATGCTTGTTCTAGTTGATTTGCATAATCATATAAATTTACTGCCATGTTTGTTTGCACTCCTTAGTGAAAAGTAATTTTGACAACTCTTTATTACCATAACATATTATTTATAGTTAGACAAAGATTGCGACTATACCTTGGAAGAATCCTATAATACCACCCAAAATGAAACCTAATGACATGATAAGTTTTAACTCTTTATTAGCGATTTCAATAATTAATCTTTCAATATAATCTAAGTCAAAGGTATTAATTTGATTTTCAACCATCTGACGTAAATTTATTTTTGTCATTATCGTTGATAAATGATTAGATGCTTGTTTAATTATTAAATCAGTAATTGTATTAGCAACTCCTACTTGAATTTGATCAACTAATTTTGGTGTTAACTTACTGATTGGAGTATCCATTTTTTCATTTAATTGTAAGTTTGTCATAATCAAATGCACCAGGGATTCACTTATATTTGTAAATTGTTCTTCTTTTACAACATGACTTAAAGGTTGAGATTTTAAAGTTTCATATTCATCTCGAATCACTTTGTCAATAATAACTTTTGCTTTAGGATGTCTTGTTAAACGTATTAATTCATGTTGAACACGTTCAGCAATACTTTCTTTAGTCATAAACATTTGTAATAATCCAACGATTTTACCCTTTTCAGCAAAAAATGTATCTAGCATATCGTAAATATCTCTAGCACCTTTATCTGAAGAAAGATAATTACGTGCACGTTCTCGAATTAAATCACCTGCTTGGTCTAATTTTTCATCGACCATTGTTACTACTTCTGCAGGAAGAATTTCATTAATTGATGTTGCCTGTTTATCATAGTAATAATTATTCAATTTATTTATTATGATTTTATCTAGCTTATTGTTAATGAGGTCATCAAGATCAAAATCAAATTGATTTGCAAACTTTCGTATTGTAGCATCGTCACTTTTTAATTTAGACAATTGCTTTATTACTAAATCATTGATTGCTTCACGCGTATTTGGTTCATTTAACTTTTGATGTATAACTGACTCTGTTATCAAATGTTCTTCAATCACTTGACCTATCTTAGTATCAATTTCTTCCCTTCTTTTAGGAATTAGACCAGGTGTAAATGGTATACGCATCTTGAATATATAATATGGTTTAAATGGATGGAATAACATTCTTATTGCAATTACATTTGTTACGCCTCCAATTACAGCCCCTACTACTACCATAAATAGGATAACTAAAAAAGCTTGCATCTCGATTTCTCCTTAAAAATTATTTTCACAATATGATGATTATATCACTTTGGAATTTATGGTTCCTTAATTTTACTTTGCATTAAAATTGAAAATGCTGAATTGTTTTGAAAATAAAAAAATCGAGCCGCGATATCAAATATCTTAGGCTCGTCTTTTAATTAATATCAAGTTAAACTTAAGCTAAGAATTTCTTGATATAAGAATAATCTCAGTTCAGTCAGTTTTACAATTATGCTATGTAGTCTCAAAACATTATGTTCGCCATAAGTAATAACCACACACCTTGAATGTATATAAATTAAAAGTGATTAAATCTGGTGTGATTCTTCTATCACTTTCATATTAAATCATAATATTTTAACTATTATTAAACGTGCATTAATTCTTCTTTAGCATTTCTGTTAAAGTATGTTTCAGCTTCTCTTAATTTTGAAGTGCCAAAGATAGGTTGCTTTTCAGAATTTAAAACTCTATATATGTTGCTTACTTTATTACTTTGTAACATAAAACCATTACGTGTTTCGATAGTATTCCAATAAATATCACTAGTTGTTGAATGATTTGGATATGCACAATGATTACGTGAAATAGTTTGAACAATTTCTAAAGGATCGCAACCGAACGTATTATTTAAAACATCTGAATCTCTGAATAATGCACAAATTGAAACACATGTTGTCCAGTTTGGTAACACACGTTCTTTCTCAATTTGAACTAATGTTTTTTTTGAAAGGCCAATTGTTTGAGCCATAGTATCTTGCGTATAGCCCGCTTCAATTCTTACCATTTTAAATTTTGTTTGAATTAAATCTGTGAAACTCTGTCTATCCATATTTTATTCTCTACCTTTCTAATAGGGGTTAATTTATCCGGACACAAGAAATTGCAATAATACACATTTCTTGAAACACAAATTACATCTTAATATATTTTCAATAAAATGAAAAGAGGAATTTTTGTTTTATATACAATTTTATTAATGGCGAAATTATCAAAATAATTAAATTAATTTATTTGCTAACTCACTTCTAATAATCCTTGACATTTTAATTGTATTTTCATTCCTACCTCTTTAACGATTTATTATATTACACTCTATACAAGTTTATTTTCAATAGCATAAATTGCTGCTTGTGTACGGTCTGTTACACTTAACTTATTAAATATATGACTAACATGTGTTTTTATTGTTTTTTCAGAAACAAATAACGTATTTGCAATTTCTTTGTTCGTTTTACCTTTTACCATTTCAGCTAATACTTCTATTTCTCGTTTAGATAGCTTATTAGTATTATGTGGTTTTGAAGACACGGTGTCTATTACACTTTGTGCCTCTGGATGAATAATCCGTTTATTATTTAAAACGTCATGTATCGTTTGAATTAATTTTTGAGGCTCAACATCCTTCATTTCATATCCATCTGCCCCTTTATTAATAGCTGAAATAACGTGTTCATCATCTACATAACTTGTTAATACCAATACTTTAATATCAGGGAAATGACGTTTCACGTATTCTGTCACTTCAATACCATTCATTTCAGGCATTACCAAATCAAGAAGGATGATATCTGGTATAGCATGTTCATTTAAATAATTAATTAAAGATTGACCATCCGATAAGCTTGCCAAAACTTCCAAATCAGCCACCGTCGATAAAAGGAATTCCAATCCTTGTCTTACAATATGATGGTCATCAATCAATATGACTTTAGCCACAATTTTTCTCCTTTCACCAATTTACAAAGGAATCTTTAAAGATAGCGTTGTTCCTTTGTTTGGCATTGTATCTATTTTAACTTGTCCATTTAATACATAAATTCGTTGACTTATGTTTTTTAACCCTTGTGATGAAGTATTAGTTTCTTTGTTCATATCGAAACCAATTCCTTCATCTTTTGCAATAATGATCAACTTTTCTTTATCTTGTTTTAGAATAATATGTACTGAATCAGTTTGAGCATGTTTTTTAGTATTATTCATACATTCCTGTAATATCCTATAAACGTTCTCTTCTACGATATTCGATAAACTAATAATTCCATCAATATTTATTGTTAGTTTTATATTTAGAATTTGCGCATATTGATTTAATGCCTGCACCAAACCATGCTCAAGACCTACTGGTTTAAGTTGCCAAATTAGTGTACGCATTTCATTAACCGCATTTTGACTTGTTTCTTCAATTGTCTTAAAAGCTTTTTTCGCAATTTCATCTGTCGTTATGTCATGTGCTGCATGAGCGGTCAATTTTAATGAAAATAATAATTGGTTTACTGAATCATGTAAGTCTCTTGCTAACCGATTACGTTCATTTAATCTAGCTGCCTCTTTTTCTTGATCAGTTAAATAAATGCGTTTAATTGCAGAGCCAATCTGTAAAGCGACAGATTCTAATAGGGCTAAATCCTGTTCGCTATAACGCGTAGTATACGGTGATGCAACATTGAGTAAACCATATTGTTCTGTGCCAGAGCGTAGTGGCACTGTAGCATGGTGTGTTACACCTTCTGTTTCTGCTTTATATGCTTGATTTGCTAAATTTATTCTAGAACAATTGATTATGTTAGAAGCCTTCGTTAAACGCTCATTATGATACGCAGTGACACACCAACAAGATCCCTCTTTCATATAACAGCAATTATCCTTCTTTAATGCACCTGGGAGGTCAACATCAGCTACCATCTCATGATGGCCGTTATTATCTATAAAGAAGATCCAACCAGTTGTAAAGTTACTACCATTTATTAAATAATTCAAAGCGCCGTGCATCATGTTATATAATTCTGTTTCCTCATTGAGATATTCTGCTATTTCTTTTAATAATGCTAAGCGTGTTGGTTTTTCCATGAAATCGCCTCAGTTACTCATATTTGCATTAGTCTTATTATACAGTGAGATTTACATTTTTAAAAATGTATAAGTTACATACTATTATTTATTATGAAATTCGTAAGATTGTGATTAATATACGTTATTAGCAATCTAAGATATGGTATGATTAATGCGAATGCTATTAGGAGGAAATTATGAAGTTTAAAATACATGAGAATTATAATCAAAATACTTTGAGAGAAATTTTTCAATCATTGAAATTGCCTAAGAAAGACTTACATCAGTTAAATATGTCAAAAGATATAACTATAAACAATCACCCTGCGAAATTAACAGATAAAGTGGTTACAGGGGATGATATTTACATTCCAACACCAGTTGAAAAAAGTAATTACTTACCTAGTTATCGTTACGCACAAATTAGTTATGAAGATGATGATTTAGCTATAGTTATGAAACCTAAAGGCGTTAAGACTCATCCAAATGATTTAAAAGAAAGTAACACTCTAATGAATCATGTTATTTATACGTTAGATAGTGATTATGTCGAACCTATTCATCGCTTAGACCAAGAAACGGTTGGTTTACTCATTGTAGCTAAGAATCCTCTAATGAAAAAAATTCTAGATCGTATGTTGGAAGAAAATGAAATTACTAGAATATATAAGGCTAATGTTAAGTCATTATTACCAATTAAACCTCAAACTATTGATAGTCCTATAGGTAAGGATAAATTCCATCCTAATAAACGACGAATTTCTAATACAGGTCAACGAGCGATTACGCATATTCTTTCCTCTAAAATGATTAAAGAAGGCGTATGCCAATTAGATATTAAATTAGATACGGGTCGTACCCATCAAATTAGAGTTCATTTAGCTGAAATTGGTCACCCTGTTATAGGCGATCCTTTGTATGGTGATTCTACATTACGCCAACTAGAACTTAATAGTCATAAAATTGAATTTAAACATCCACTCACTCAAGAATTAATATCAGTTAGTTTGGATGATGAATAAATAATAAGGAGTAACTATCGATTCATAGACAGTTACTCCTTTTATTGGTTATATGTGGTTGTTTTTTAGTGGGGGTCCACCATATCCTCAGGCTTAATCCATTCTTCAAATTGCTCTTCTGTAACATGACCAGATTGAATAGCAGATTCTTTTAATGTTAACCCTTCTTTATGTGCTTTCTTAGCAATTTGAGCAGCTTTTTCATAACCAATGTGTGGATTTAGCGCAGTAACTAACATTAATGATTGATTTAAATAATTATTAATGTTTTCTTCAATTGGTTCAATGCCGACTGCACAATTATCATTAAACGTTTGCATACCATCTGCAAGTAAGTAAATTGATTGTAATGTATTATGAAGAATTACTGGTTTAAATACATTTAATTCAAAATTACCTTGAGAACTTGCAATTCCAACTGTAGTGTCATTACCCATAACTTGTACTGCAACCATAGTTAACATTTCACATTGTGTTGGATTTACTTTACCAGGCATGATTGATGATCCTGGTTCATTTTCAGGAATTGAAATCTCTGCAAGTCCTGCTCTAGGACCAGAAGCTAACCATCTAATATCATTGGCGATTTTCATTAAGTCTGCT
The DNA here is from genome assembly GCF_008385775.1 of Staphylococcus sp. GDX7P312P. Taxonomy (NCBI): domain Bacteria; kingdom Bacillati; phylum Bacillota; class Bacilli; order Caryophanales; family Staphylococcaceae; genus Staphylococcus; species Staphylococcus sp. GDX7P312P. The sequence continues at coordinate 22,028 of NZ_VUKI01000047.1, forward strand.
GCTAAGGCTTTTAACGTACCATGTAATTGCACGACTTCATCATGTGAAGTCAACGCATGGAATTTATTTTCAGATGATACAAAGTTATATCCGGTATTCTCTGAGATAAATTTAGCAACTTTATTACCAAATTCTGGATGTGCATTAATACCTGTACCTACGGCAGTTCCACCGATAGCCAAACTTAAGATATGTTTTTTTGATTCAGCTAATAATTCTTCACATTTATCTAACATATAACGCCAGCCACTAATTTCTTGACCTAATTTAATTGGTGTCGCATCTTGTAAGTGAGTACGTCCAATTTTAATAATTGATTGGTATTTATCTTCTTTTTCTTTAAAAGTATCACGTAAATGTTTTAAAGCAGGTTCAAGTTTCGTTTCAACTTCATGATATAATGCAACATGCATTGCTGTTGGAAATGTATCATTTGAACTTTGAGATTTATTCACATCATCATTAGGATGAATCGATTCATCGATACCTTGTTCTTTTAAATATTTATTTGCTACAAAGCTGACTACTTCGTTAACGTTCATGTTACTTTGCGTACCGCTTCCTGTTTGCCAAACAACTAGTGGGAAATGTTCATCTAGTTCCCCTTTTAAAATTAAATCACAAGCGTAAACGATTGCATCTTTTTTAGCATCACTTAGTTTTCCTAGTTCATGATTTGCTAATGCTGCACCTCGTTTTAATTGAGCAAATCCATATACTACTTCAATTGGCATACGTTCTTTACCTACAGGAAAGTTTCGTTTACTTCTCTCCGTTTGTGCACCCCAATATTTATCACCAGGTACTTCAATCTCTCCGAATGTATCGTGTTCAATTCTTACTGACATGCGATAATCTCCCCTTATACAATTATTTATTCATAGTATAGCATTATTTAAATTAAAGGGGCAATGCATTACTAAAGCGGTTTCAATAATACAAATTCATATCATAGATATAAAAAAATAACGATTGAAACAATGATTTAATGTCCCAATCGCTATTATTTTTGAAAAATTTTGTCTTATTGTAATTGACCGTTACTTGCTTAAGTTAGACTTGATATTTAACTTTTACTGCTTTAATAACAGCTAAAGCACTCAAAATATAAAATATTATACTTAAAGTTATTGTAATAGGACTAATTTGAACTAGAAATCCTATAAAACCAGTGAATTGCGCATAAATATCATTTAAAGAATAAATTAAAATACCAGTTATTAAAATACAACACAACACACTTATGAACACACCTGTTTGATTACTCTTAATAAAAGGCTGAGCACTAATATTATCAATTAAGCCTTTAGATAAATTTAATTGTAATTTTATGATTTTAAACAAAATAGGTAAGTAAAGTGCACCGAATGCTATTGGAAATCCTTTTATAGAAAGTAAACTAATAATAATTGTGGCAATCGTAAGTGGAAGCCAATATCTATGTAACATTTTAAGCTCTCCTTATACATTTTCATTGAATTTTATTTTACCATAATTTTTATAGCATTAAATTGAATTAAATGATGGATTGATGAAATTACGCACTCAAATGACAATGTATATTGCTTCATTAAAAAAATAACCTAAGACATCTTTAACATCTTAGGTTACTTAGTTCATAACTAATATTTATTTTGTTAATTATCATCAAGTTAAAATTTAATCATGCGATTGATTCAACTTGTCCTCGTCATTTTCTTCAGAAATTTGCTCCATTTCTTTGCCCAATGTTTTCAAGTCATCTAAATCTTGAACCATCGCATTTTCTTCCTCATGATAATTCAATTCTGAATCTTTATTTTTAGTCATAACTCAGACCTCACTTTTAAATTTAAGCAAATCTAGCAGTGAAATATTCTTTAACATCCTCAGGTAAACCTTCTGCAGCTGCTCTATCTAAAACAACTGTTACCATTCTATGAGCTTTTAAATCAGATGGTTCAAAGCTAGATTTACCATTTTCTTCATAAAGTTTTTTAACAACTTCACGTTTATTAGCACCAGTCACAACTAATACTACTTCTCGCGCTTTTAGTAATCCTTGTCTTACATTTACATTTAAACTACCTGATTCATCAATAGAAGTAACTTGTAAAATTAATTTACCTTTATTTTCTTTAGTTTTAATTTTGTCATCAATTAAAGATTCTGCATCATCATCAAGATTAATTGGATAAATTTGACTAGCAGGTACACCTAATGCTTCATAGTAAGAGCGATTATCGTCATAATCTAAGATATTTACTTGACTAAAATCAACCGCATTATGATCTACATCTTTCTTTAACTCATCTAAAACAGGTGCAGCATCCTTTGTTAAATGAATTCCCGCAATAGTTGTAGGGTTATTATTAAATTGCTTTCTAATGATATCTGCTGTGTACTCAGCTACATGTTCTACATCATTAAATACTTTAAAGTTCATTGCCATTGTCATTACACTCCTCTTAGTTCATCAATGTCATATAAATAACGTATTATTCGTTAAATTACCCTATTAGACACTAAATCAAACTATTTTAAAAATGTTATTATAAATCACTATTAAATATAACATTTTTTAATAAATAGATGCATTGAATTTTAACTAACAAACTACTTATTAGGATAAGCCTGGGAAATTTTGTTGTCGCAATGCTTCATAAATTAATAAAGCGGCTGTGTTAGATAAATTTAACGATCTGATATTTTTACTCATAGGAATTCTTAATGCCGTGTCAGCGTATTTCTCTTTTACCCAATCCGGTAATCCAGTCGTTTCTCTTCCAAATATAAAATAATAATCTGTATCTTCTTTAGAAAAATCAAAATCACTATACGTTTGTTTTCCAAATTTAGTTAGTAAGTAGTACTCACCTTGAGTAGCATCGAAAAAGTCTTCAATACTTTCATGATAAGTAATATTTACATGCTCCCAATAATCAAGGCCAGCACGTTTTAACATCTTATCATCAGTACTGAAGCCCAAAGGCTTAATTAAATGTAAATGTGTGTTCGTTCCTGCACAGGTACGTGCAATATTACCAGTATTTGCAGGAATCTCTGGTTGAAATAAAACAATATGGTTTGTCATTTAAAGTTTCCTCATTTCTAGTCCTTTTATCATTTCATTTTGAACTTCTTCAATTTCATTTTCATAGTTTGCAACTATAAATTCACGTGCATCTTCACCTTGAATTTGGCCAATTGCCCAGTATGCCGTCCCTCTTATCATAGGTCTTGGATCATTTAATGCAACTTCCTTAAGTTCTGGTATTGCTGTCTCTTCATTAAAATGTGCTAAAGCTATGATTGCATTACGTTGAATTGGTTTTTTACCTCGCCAAGCACCAGCTAAATGCCCATATGTTTGTTTGAATTCTTTATTGCTCATTTGTAATAACGGTACCAATCTTGGTTTTAGAATCTCAGGTTCTAGTATAATGTCATCATGTGTTGTATTGATTCCCCTATTTCTAGGACAAACTTGTTGGCACGTGTCACATCCATATAAACGATTGCCTATCTTATATCTATATTCATCTTGCAAATATCCTTTAGTTTGAGTTAAAAAACTAATACATTTTTGAGAATTCAATTGACCATTTCCAACAAGCGCCCCTGTAGGACATCTATCTACACAAATTGTACAATCTCCACAGCTATCAAGTAATGGATCATCAGGTTCAAATGGGATACTCACTAACAATTCACCTAAATAACTCCATGTTCCTAAATCTGGATTAATAATAAAACCATTACGTCCAGCAAATCCTAAACCTGCTCGTTCAGCAACGGCCCTATCTGATAATACACCAGTATCAACCATACTTTTTAATTCTACATCAGGAATTTTAGATTGAATAAAATCAGCAAGTTTATCTAAACGTTTACGCATAATAGAGTGATAGTCTTGCCCCCAAGAGGCACGAGCAAACATACCTCGGCGATAACCTCTGACACTTTTAGGCGCACCTTTAAGCTTATTCGGATATCCAACAGCAATTGCTATAATTGAGCGTGCGGTAGGCAAACTTAATTTTGGCTCAGTTCTTAATGAAATATCTGACTCTTCAAAACCCGAAGCATAGCCATTTGCATGATAATCTTCTAATTTCTTTTTAAGTTCATCAAATGGATCGGCAGTAGTAAAACCTATACTATCAATACCTATTGAATATGCATAATCGATGATTTCTTGTTTAAGCCAATTATAATCCAATTCATTTGCCTCCTTAAAAATGATACATATGACATTTTAACATAATCCACATTATGAAATCGTTATTTATTTATATAATAATTGAACACTTTCCTAGTAAATATTCCAGTTCAATTTAAAAATAGCGAGTTTGAAACATGAAATAATGTCTCTGACTCGCTGTTATTTGTTTACTTATTATAAAACTCTTGATAAAAAGTTTTGCGTTCTTTGATGTGTTGGTGATTGAAATATTTGCTGAGGTGAACCTTCTTCAATAACATACCCATCTGCCATAAATATAACTTTATCACTCACATCTTTTGCAAATCCCATTTCGTGTGTAACAACAACCATTGTCATTCCTTCTTTAGCTAAATCTTTCATTACCTTTAGCACATCATACACTACCTCTGGATCCAATGCAGACGTAGGTTCATCAAACAATATAATATCTGGATGCATAGCCAGTGCCCTTGCAATCGCAACTCTTTGTTTTTGTCCTCCAGATAATTGAGAAGGATATACATTTGCCTTATCTTCAAGTCCAACTTTTTCTAATAAAGTTAATGCCTCTTGTTTCAATTGATTTAAATCGCTTTTATTTAATAACTTAGGTGCCAATATGATGTTATTTAATACAGTTTTATGTGGAAATAGATTAAAATTTTGAAAGACCATGCCCATTTTTTGACGTAATTTATTTAAGTTATTTTTGTGATTAGAGAGTTCATTACCTTCGAATATAACCCTTCCATTTGTCGGTGTTTCTAACAAATTCATACATCTTAATAAAGTGCTTTTTCCACTTCCTGATGGTCCTATAATCGCTAATACTTCACCTTTTTTAATCTCTAAATTAATATCCTTAAGCACTTCATTTTTTCCAAATTTTTTATTTAAATTTTCAATTTTAATCATTTGCTTTCAGTCTCCCTTCGATTAAACTCATTAATCTTGATAATGAAAAAGTTAATACAAAGTACATACATGCTGCTATGATTAATGGCGTAAATGGATCAAATGAAATACCTTGAACAACCTGTGCATTAAACATAATTTCACCAACCCCAATTGTAGATATGATTGATGATTCTTTTATTAAAGTTACAAATTCGTTTCCTAGCGCTGGCAATATATTTTTAAAAGCTTGAGGCAATATGATATGAATCATTGTTTTTGAGTAGTTTAACCCCAAGCATTGTGCAGCTTCAGTTTGACCTTTATCAACTGCATTAATTCCAGCTCTAATTATCTCAGCAATATAGGCTGAAGAATTAATAACTAAGGCAATCGTCCCACAAATTAAAGCTGAAATGTCTAATCCTAAAAGCGCGGTAGTGCCAAAAAATACGATAAACACTTGCACTAACATCGGTGTTCCTCTTAAAAATTCTATATATATTGTTGCGGGTAAAGAAATAATTTTAAACTTACTTAATTTTGCAAGTGCAATAAATGACCCGATTATTGCTCCACATACAACACCAATTAAAGAGATTATTATAGTGTTTTGTAATCCTTTTAAGAAAAAAGTTCCATACTTTTGAATAAAGCTTCCATCATCAACCATTTGTTCTGAAGCAATATCCATATATTTATTAATTAAATGTTTATCTTTAACATCTTTAATAGAGTGATTTAAGTGTTCTAATAAAATTGGTGAGTCTTTCGGTAGTGCTATAACTGTGGGTTTCTTTTCTTCGTTGAAAGAAACATGGGCAATATTTAAATCCTTATTTTGCTTAGCATAAGCATCTGCTACTGGTTTTTCGATTACTAAGCCATCAATTTTTTTACTTTTAAGTGCCAAAATTGCATCTGGTAAACGATTTAATGAACTTATTTGTGCATTTTCTATTTCTTGCTGTGCAATTTTTTCCTGTTCACTGCCCTTTTGAGCTCCTATTTTTTTATTATTAAAATCACTCAACTTATGGAAGGTATCATTATTATTTTTTCTAATTAACATAACATTTCCTGTTTCCATATATGGATCGGAAAAATCAACTTCTTTTTTTCTTTCAGGTGTTGTTGTCATTCCTGATATAATTATGTCAATTTTTCCAGTTTTCAAAGCTCCTAGTAGGCTATCAAATTGCATATTCACTATTTTTAACTTTAAATGATTATCTTTGGCAATTTTTTTTGCTAATTCAATATCTACACCAGCATACTCTGTTTTACCATTTTTAGTTTTTTCAAATTCTAATGGTGCGTAATCAGCTGATAATCCTACTCTTAATTCACCCCTATCTTTAATTTTATTCCAAGTTGCATCTTCATCAGCTAATGCCATTGGTTGTATGTATATCAATGTCAAACTAATTAAGATTGCTATCGCAAGTACTTTTGTTGATTTTTTCATAAGCAACCTCCTTTAATTAATTCATTATTATACATATAAACGCATTAATATACAATATAAATTTTAAAAAAAGAGTGAAACAAAATTCGATTTGAATCTTTGTCTCACCCCGACAGGTTAACTAGAGTTGAGAAAAGGTCAATATAAACACTTTCTCAATTCAGTTAAAAGGTTTGAATTAAATTTATTTCATTATATAAATTAAACTTTTGTACATACATCTTAATTGCTATTATTGTTTAGGAATTTCGAATTTGTATATACCATCATGATAGCTTGGTATTAATTTTTTGCATATTTCATGTATAATGAATGCACTCACAAATGGAATAACAAAATAGCCGAAAACGAGCAAAATAATATTTATAGTAGCGTCTCCAGACATTCTATTAAATGCATTAATCGGTCCTACCAAGCCTGTATAACCAAATCCGGCAGATAAAGGTGTACCTTTAATACCTATAGCATATGCCAATACACCAGAGACGATACCATTTAAAGTTAAAGGAACTGCAATAATTAAATGTTTTAAATAGACTGGAATCATCATCTTCGCTGCACCTATAAGTAAAACAATATTAACCCCCATAGAGTTAACTCTTATTGAACCGAATATAAAAGTCACACAAGCTGCGACAATGCCCATGTTAGCAGCACCACTTCCCAAACCAGTTAGACTTATAGCTGTTACTATGGCGACTAATGAAATAGGTGTAACCATTAACAATGAGAAAGTCACACTAATTAGTATAGACATAATTAAAGGATTAAGATCAGTGAATGAATTCACCATATGGCCAAGTCCTTTAGTAATTGTTTGTACATAAGGTAAAGTTAATAAACCAATTAATCCACTTAATACAGGTATTAAAACTGGTAATATAATCATTTCAAGTGAGCCTAATTTCCCTTGTAAAAACATATACATTGCACAAGCTATAATTACAACTAATATAATATTGATTATATCTCCAATACCTTTTAAAACAATGCCCTTAGCTGTAAATTGAACCGCTCCAGATCCAAGCATAGCGGCTACGCCTACCATACATGAACCTGCCCCATTAAACTTAAATTGATGTGCAGCTAAAACACCGATAATAAATGCCATGAATGATTGAATTATCATTACTAATTGAAACACAGTTTCGAGCATTGGATGTGCATCCATAAATAACTTCAAAAATTCTCCTAATAACGCATTTGGCAATAAAGCTAATACTACTCCAGCACCTACCGCATTTAGAATATTACTAAAAAAATACTTTAAACTTACACGTTGTTTACTCATAGTAGCCTCCGTTTTTAAACATTAGCTTTATCTTAGTACAAACTAATGTGTTTAACAATATGAACATTTCTTTTTTAATCAAAAATTAATGCTAATATTTAAAAAAATGCCATTGATAAAACTTAACATAAGAAGTTAAAAAAATTATAAATATAATAGTTTAATAACTGATACTTAATCACTGACTAGAAAATTGAAAAATTCAAATCAATTACAAAACAAAAAAAGTGGAAACGTTGTTAAAACAACATTTCCACATTAAGAATTATACCGGCGGTCGGGGTCGAACCGACACTCCAATACAGGAACGGGATTTTGAGTCCCGCGCGTCTGCCAATTCCGCCACGCCGGCTCAATTTTTGATAAATAAAAAACTTCCGTTTGGAAGCAAAAACATGGAGCGGAAGATAGGATTTGCACCTATATCTCGTTCCGGGAAGGAACGTATTCTAAAAGTTGAAATACTCCCGCATTATTAAAAATTATTGGAGCGGAAGATAGGATTTGCACCTATACCTTGTTCCGGGAAGGAACATATTCTAAGAGTTGAAATACTCCCGCATTATTAAAAATTATGGAGCGGAAGATAGGACTTGCACCTATACCTTGTTCCGGGAAGGAACATATTCTAAGAGTTGAAATACTCCCGCATTATTAAAAATTATGGAGCGGAAGATAGGACTTGCACCTATACCTCATTCCGGGAAGGAATGTGTTCTAAAATTGAACTACTCCCGCATCGTGCATGGAGGCGGCAACCGGATTTGAACCGGTGATAAAGGTTTTGCAGACCTCTGCCTTACCACTTGGCTATGCCGCCAATAACTGGGCTAGCTGGATTCGAACCAGCGCGTGACGGAGTCAAAGTCCGTTGCCTTACCGCTTGGCTATAGCCCATTAATAAAATTAAGGGCGGTTGAAGGGAATCGAACCCTCGAGTGTCGGAACCACAATCCGATGCGTTAACCACTTCGCCACAACCGCCATGGCAGGGACAGTAGGAATCGAACCCACATCAAAGGTTTTGGAGACCTCTATTCTACCGTTGAACTATGTCCCTAATTTAAGATGGTGGAGGGGGGCAGATTCGAACTGCCGAACCCGAAGGAGCGGATTTACAGTCCGCCGCGTTTAGCCACTTCGCTACCCCTCCATGAGATGGTGCCGGCCAGAGGACTTGAACCCCCAACCTACTGATTACAAGTCAGTTGCTCTACCAATTGAGCTAGGCCGGCATAACAAAATGGTTCAGGACAGAGTCGAACTGCCGACACATGGAGCTTCAATCCATTGCTCTACCAACTGAGCTACTGAACCATAATTTGTAATGGCGGTCTCGACGGGAATCGAACCCGCGATCTCCTGCGTGACAGGCAGGCGTGTTAACCGCTACACTACGAGACCTAAAAGATAAATTGCGGGAGGCGGATTTGAACCACCGACCTTCGGGTTATGAGCCCGACGAGCTACCGAACTGCTCCATCCCGCGATAATAATTAATGGCGGAGGAAGAGGGATTCGAACCCCCGCGGCCCGTTAAGGCCCTGTCGGTTTTCAAGACCGATCCCTTCAGCCGGACTTGGGTATTCCTCCACTAATTAAATGTAAATTACTATAAAATTATTAAATGGCGGTCTCGACGGGAATCGAACCCGCGATCTCCTGCGTGACAGGCAGGCGTGTTAACCGCTACACTACGAGACCAATAAAATACGGAGGAAGAGGGATTCGAACCCCCGCGAGCCGTTAAGCCCCTGTCGGTTTTCAAGACCGATCCCTTCAGCCGGACTTGGGTATTCCTCCAAAATTATATGGACCTTGCAGGACTCGAACCTGCGACCGAACGGTTATGAGCCGTTAGCTCTAACCAACTGAGCTAAAGGTCCAAATTATAATTCTACAACTAATAAGTAGTGGCGGTGGAGGGGATCGAACCCCCGACCTCACGGGTATGAACCGTACGCTCTAGCCAGCTGAGCTACACCGCCGTTATCTAGTTTGTAAATTTAATATGGTGGAGACTAGCGGGATCGAACCGCTGACCTCCTGCGTGCAAAGCAGGCGCTCTCCCAGCTGAGCTAAGCCCCCATATTATTTATATAATTAAAGTTCCTATCGGGAAGACAGGATTCGAACCTGCGACCCCTTGGTCCCAAACCAAGTGCTCTACCAAGCTGAGCTACTTCCCGTAAGAGAACGCGCCCGATAGGAGTCGAACCCATAACCTCTTGATCCGTAGTCAAACGCTCTATCCAATTGAGCTACGGGCGCAAAATTATATATGGTGCCGAGGACCGGAATCGAACCGGTACGGTGATCTCTCACCGCAGGATTTTAAGTCCTGTGCGTCTGCCAGTTCCGCCACCCCGGCACTATATTAGAAATAATGGAGCGGAAGACGGGATTCGAACCCGCGACCCCCACCTTGGCAAGGTGGTGTTCTACCACTGAACTACTTCCGCGTATGCGGGTGAAGGGAGTCGAACCCCCACGCCGTAAGGCGCTAGATCCTAAGTCTAGTGCGTCTGCCAATTCCGCCACACCCGCGTATACATGTGAGCCATAGAGGATTCGAACCTCTGACCCTCTGATTAAAAGTCAGATGCTCTACCAACTGAGCTAATGGCTCAAAATAGATGGTGCCGGCCAGAGGACTTGAACCCCCAACCTACTGATTACAAGTCAGTTGCTCTACCAATTGAGCTAGGCCGGCAATATATTATTTTGATAAAATGGTGGAGAATGACGGGTTCGAACCGCCGACCCTCTGCTTGTAAGGCAGATGCTCTCCCAGCTGAGCTAATTCTCCATTATATTATGCCTGGCAACGTCCTACTCT
>NZ_VUKI01000048.1:0-16067 GCF_008385775.1 Staphylococcus sp. GDX7P312P
AAGCTAAGCAAGCTGGGGTTACAATGAAATAAATATTGGAAAATATTATTTCTGACCCACTCCCCGACCGATTATTCATATTAATCTAAATAATTTTCAGCATGCTCAAGACCGAAATGTTCATCTTTAGCTTTTTCTTTTTCGTATTCTTCTTGAGAGATTTGTGTAATACTCTCAACTGCATAACTTACTTTTTTCGCGAATTGTTCAACTTCTTCTTCATTTTTAGCCAATACAAAAACTGTTAAGATATTATCATCAACAATATCTTTATAATGTTGATAACGTAATTTATAAATATTCATGTGACAATCCCCCTATAAATTAAAAACCTCATGCCGTTTCATTTTTCATGAAAGGTTTAATTAGTAAAATATGCCCTATTTTTATTACTTCCAAACTTCTATATTGCTTACGATTTTAAAAATTCTTAATCAAACCAAGTATTTCAACATGTTCTTATTTATATGCATTAAATCTATAGCTTATTACACTAAATATGAAACCTAGTATAAGTAATATCATTCCGAAGGTTAACGCCAACTGATAATTATTTGAGTCTCCGATGAGTACTCCCGCAATCATTGGCGCTATCATTTGTCCGACACTATAAATGACTGTTAATAACGATACAAGATTTAACTTTTGATTTGTATGATACATAAGTTCTTGGCTTTTCGACATAAATAATGTTGTTAAACCTAAGAAGGTTGCACCAAATAGCATCGAAGCGATTATTAATCCTAGCATATGATGTGAAAAGATAGGCAAGCCTACACTAATAATTTGTAATATTAATGCACTATATATCGCCTTTTTGTACCCAAAATTTTCAGCAAATAATGACCAAATTAACGTGGCCGGCATAGCGCCTAGTCCTACAAACATCCAACTTAATGCAGCGTAATCTGCGTATGCAGGTATAGTCTTAATAAGTGCGACTAAAAATGTTCCTGTAACAATATATCCTGCTCCCTCAAAAAAATAGGCAATCGAGAATGGAATAATAAATGCACGATTTAATGCCTTTCCTTGATCCTGATTTGATGACGTTGTATGTATAGAGATTGAAGGGTTGTCTTTCATGCTGTTTAGTATAATGATACCTGCCATTAAAGCCACAACACCTAATATAATCCATGTTGCTTTCCAAGTCTGAGCTTGTGTATAAAGAAAGATAAAAATACTACTAGAAAATATTCCTATTCCTACTGCACTATATAAAATTCCCGAAATACTTTGTTTATTAGCCATTCTTAACGCTTCTAACGCCACGTTAGATGCTAAAACAAAGATCGTACCACTCGTTATCCCGGCAATTATTCGCAGTACTGACCAGATAAGAAAATGCTCTGAAAATCCCATAAAAATAACAGAAATTACATTAATCATGACATACAACTTTAAATCAAAGACTTTAGATTTTATCGTAATAAACATAGGTATGATAGCACCGATTAGATAACCTAAATAATTGAATGTCGCTAACAGACCTGCATTCTGGTTATTCATCGAGGTATCTTGTTGCATAAATGGCAAAATCGGCGTATATGCAAAACGGCTAATTGACATTGCAATCATTAATGCCAGCATGCTTAATACCAATTGTTTATAAGCTTGTTTAGGTATCATAAAAAACCTCCCGTCCAGTATGTACCATTAAGTATATACCTTATCAGGAGGTTTGACTCTAATTATTCAATTGTTTGAGTTGTAACTGAACGCCTTTAAAGCGACTCAAGACGTACGCATCATGTGAAATAATGATTAATTGCGTTTGCTTTAATGCGATTAACATTTGAAGTATTTCTTCCTCGTTAATCACATCTAAGTTTGTCGTTGCTTCATCTAATATCAATATCTCTGGCTCTAGAATTAGTGCCTTCGCTATCCATACACGTTGAAACTGCCCACCACTTAGCGTTGAAATGCTTTGATTAAGTATGCTTTGTGGTAACTTGCATTGTCTAAGTACCGCTTCTATTCTTGATGTGTAACTCTGCTTATCAAATTTGTAATTCTTAAGTGGTTCTAATAACGTAGATAATACGGTTTTACGCTGATTTAATGTGTCACGTTGATACTGAGGAACATATTGGATGTGTTTCATCCATTCTTTTGCCGTATATGACTTACGTAATTGGCTATTAAAGTATAAGTCACCTTGATAATTCATATCTAATCCGGCAATAATCTTGGCTAACGTAGACTTACCACAGCCACTTTCACCACTTATAAGTAAATGTTGGTCATTAATTGCACATGATATATCTTTGAAGATAAGTTTCCCATCAATGTATTTAGTTAATCTTTCAATTTTAAGCATAGGCCTGTCTCCGATGTGCGATAGCAATTAAATTTTTCGTATAGCTATGTGTGGGGTTAGCTAAAATGGATGATGCCTCACCACTCTCAATCAATTGACCTTGCTGCATAATACTAATATGAGTGGCATAATCCTTAACTAAGTTAATATCATGTGTAATAAAGACAATTGTCATTTGATAATGTTCCTGTGCCTTAATTAAATAGTGCATAAACTTTTTAACATTCTCTTGATCTAGCGCACTCGTCGGTTCATCTAAAAATAAGTAGTCCGGACGTCTAATTAATGACATTATAAAGGCTACACGTTGTGCCATACCTCCACTAAGTTCAAAGGGATATCGTTTAAGTAATTGTTCACCTTGATTTAAACCGAGTAATTGCATTTTATCTAAGATGTCTTCCTTGATATCTTGTTTAGATAGTTGTGAATGGTTAGCTTCATAAATATATTGGAAATGTTTAGCCAAGGTCACGTTTTGAAACATATTACTTTGAACATCTTGAAAAACGGCATCCGTCTTATTTAAATCAATCTTGATATCTCCTTGATAGCTTAGTTGTGATGGCTTCATTCCAAGAATAGTTCTCGACAATAATGACTTACCACTACCACTCTCACCTATAATGCAATGAAATGCACCTTTAGTTATTGTCAAATTAACATCGTTTAACAATGACCGATTATGATCTAAGATGGATAATTGATTGACTTTAACTACAGGCTTCATTGTGTTATTTTTTTGTTGATAATTTGACATAATAAGGCGAAACCTCCTAACAATACACCAGGGAAGAAGAAGAGCCAAGGTGCACCATTGAAATAACTTTTCCCATCAAAGAGAATGGTTCCTAACTCGGGCGTCGGTGGTTTAATACCTAGGCCTAAAAAGGCAAGTCCAGATATACTTAGCATCATTTTGCCAAAGTCAGCCGTGACCAAAGCAAATATATTACTTAATAAATGCGGAATCACGTGCGTCACTGTCGTTTTAAACGTTGAGTTACCACTTAGTCTTGCATAACTGACAAAGGGACGTTTTTGAATATCTCGTGTTAAATTTCTGAAATAACGTAAATAACGGCCTATCCATCCAATCGTTAAAGCAAGTATCAAACCTAGCATTGAATTACTTACTAAGCTTAAGATGACTAATGCAATAATAAACGAAGGAATTGCCAATAGCATATCAGCAATAAACATGATGATTTGGTCTAGCCATTTTCTTTCTATACCTGCAATTAACCCAAAGACCAGTCCAATGCAAACACTTAACAGAATTACCACGCTAGTTAAGCTTAATGTGACTAGGCTACCTACAATCAGTCTGACTAAGAAATCTCTGCCTAATTGATCCGTGCCTAACCAATGTTGGCTATTAGGTGATTGAAGTGGGTCCAAGTTTTGTGTGTCTTGCATAAAGCAATATACAATTAGCACAAACATCACACTTAATATTGTACTTATGGCGATGTAAGTTTGATATTTTTTCATCACGACACACCTCTTTTCTCATGGGCTTGGCGTTTGGTATGTCGTCGTCGAAGTCTAGGTTCATTGTTTAAAATGATAATGTCGCCTAAATAATTAATGAACATAATTAAGACGATGATAAAGACCACAATGCCTTGAATAAGTGGATAATCTCGTTGATTGATAGCATTAATTAATAATTTCCCTATACCAGACATGCTGAAGATTACTTCAAGTATGACTACTTTTCCTATTAAATGAATCACACTGTTAATTGAAATGGTCATGAGTGGTGCAAATATCTCTTTAATCTGGACAATGATACGCGCCTTTAATGAATAATGTCTTAACTGAGCAAGTTGATACGCATCGTTATCTAATGTTTGCGCAATAAGGTGCGATGTCATCAATAAGATATGACATCCTTCTATAACAACAATGGTGAAGATGGGTAGCACGAAATGTTGCCAGGAATCGCTACCTACAAAAGGTAGCAACTGCCAACGTACTCCTAAATAATATATAAACAAAATGGCTAACCAATATTCCGGCATAGAAGTCATCACTTGAGCGAATCCACGAATACCATTCGCGTATCGAGTATGTGGGCGCGTTCCAATAAAATAACCAACCATATAACCAAATGGCAACATGATGCAACTTGAAACAACGATTAATATTAATGTTGGAATGACAGCCTCCATAATCATAGTTGTTACTGGCTCGTTTGTACTAAAACTGTATCCCAAGTTACCAGTAAGTGCATGTCCAACCCAATCGATATATCTTAATAAAAAATGCTGACCCAAACCAAGTTTATGTTGTGCTGCTTCAATATTTTCCTGGGTAATCGACGTATAACCATGACGTTGTAAGTATAGTATCGCTGGATTACCTGATGTCTTCTCGACTAAAACGAATATAATAAACGAACTCACGATTAAGTAAAGTATTAATTTAATTGTTCGTTTAAGCATTGTTACTCATTAACTTTCAACGCTTTATAATCAATAGGAGCATCAGTAAGTCCAGAGAATTTGAATTGCTTCACTTTATCACTAACGACAAAGGTTTCATTTGGATAAGCAATAGGCACACCATAATATTGTTGATTAAAGTGTTTAAATATTTCATCAAATGAACGCTGTTGTTCTTTTTTAGATACAGTTGTTGGGAAATCATCTAGCTGCTGAGTCAATGTTTTATCATTAGCTAATACACCTGACTTACCATCATTATTTTTAAATACTGAACTCATGAAGTTATAAGGCATTAAGGCATCTGAATACGTTCTATAGAAGATGAGATCATAATCTTTTTTCGTCCATAACGTATCATAGTAGGATTGTGAATCTAACGTTTTAACATTTAACTTAATGCCAGCTTTTTTAAGTTGACGTTGCACTTTTTCCGCTTTATCTTTCCAACTTGGGAATTCTGCAGTTTGAATAACCAAATTAAACGTTAATGGTTTACCTGCTTTTTCAAAAATGCCGTCACTGTTCTTGTGATAACCTTCTTCTTTAAGTAACTTCTCAGCCTCTTTTACATCATAGTCATGTGCCTGTTGATTATCTTTGTTTACAAATTCTACGTTCTTCTGGAATAAACCATTTACAGATTTACCCGCAATATCTTTTGTATCGATGCTCTTACTAATGGCTTCACGGATTGTACGTTGTTTTAATACATCATTATCCGGATTAAATGCCATGAAATGACTTACTGTACTTGGTTTATCTTCAACAGTTAAGTTTTTATTTTTCTTGTCTTGCTTAATTTGCTGATCTGACAGCATTCCTAAAGCGCCACCAGAAATATCAACAGAACCACTTTGTACTGCTGAGTTTCTTGAATCTCCATCTTCAATCGTTTGGAACGCAAGATTGTAGTTTACGGGATGGCTATGGTTGAAATATTTATTTGTCTTCATTGTCGTTTTTTCTTTGCCAGTTTTATCAACGACAAAGGCACCTGTTCCAATCGCTTTTTCAAATTTGCCATTTACTTTACCATTTTCAACGGAATGTGGACTCATAATACGTAACGGTCTCACCTGTGTTAATTCATTCAACACTTGATTTGATGGTGACTTCAATCTAATTTGGACAACATGATCATTTTTAACAACAACCTTATCCAATTTTTTAACGTTTCTACAGTCGTATCTTTGTTCATCGCTTTCGCACGCTCAATTGAGAATTTCACTGCTTTAGCATCTAAAGCTGAGCCATCTGAGAATTTAACGTTCTTTTTTAAATGGAATTCATAAACTTTTCCTGAGTCATCAACATGCCATTTTTCTGCTAAGCCAGCTTTCACACCTTTGTCTTTATCGTATTTAACTAATGCATCATATACTGCACTATAAACTGGCATTGCGGCGTCATAACCTTGTGCGTCAAGTTTATCTGCTTTCGCTTCAGTAGGTAGCGATACTGTGATATTTTTATCTTCTTTTTGGTCATTCCCACAACCTGCTAATAAGAGCGTTGCGCTTGCTGCCATTGTAATTAATACACGTTTTTTCATTTCCCGATACCTTCTTTCACGCTTGCTTTAATTAAAAATGATTCCTCATAAAGTGTTTGTAGATAATCATTTGGTGATAGATAGAAATCACTATAATGTGTCAAATCAATCACGTCAGGCACAGGTTCTTTCATTACTGCAACTTCAAACCCTGCATCAACAAAGCTATCAACGATATGTTTTAAAGAATGGTTCTGAGAAGGTGTTGCGCCGTATTGATTAATCGTGTCATCCATAAATTGACGACTGGGATTATTGGTTAAATCGGCGAATGAAGCATAGTAAACGCCTCCCGGTTTCAACACTTCTTTTAAATCTTGTGCATGTTGTGGAATGTCTTCGATTAAGTACAGGACAGATGTACTTACAACAGTATCAAATGTTCTATTTGTCTCTTGTGGTTTATCGGTTAAATAATATGTAAGTGGACGTTCGCCTTTTAAAGTTTCTGCCTTTTCTAAAGATAAACGTGCTAAATCTATGCCGACACCTTCTTTAAATGGCGTTGTGTCATATAATTTTCTTAAAAATCCGCCTTGATTACATCCCACATCTAAGATTGTCTTCCCTTTGATATCCGATGTATCAAGCATTTCTATAGTTCTCTCCCAAGCTTCTTGATGGTCACGCGCCATATCATCATCTGATTCTTGGCCTTTTTGCCACCAAACATCATAACTCTTAGTCATCTAATTCTCCTCGCTCGTTTTAAATCGTAATAATTACGTTTTAAATAGTACTACACTATGTACAATTACACAATAAGAATTTTAAAAGTTATGATTGAATGCAAAAAAATAAGCTATTGGGGAAGTTGACTAAAATTAAAAAGATGCTTGTTACAAGTGCATTTTAATTCAGTCAACGACTGCCAATATATATTTTTAGCCTGAGACATTGATTTATGTCCCAGGCTTACATGTTATTATTTAATATTTATTGTGTTTGAGTTTGTCTACGAGAACGAATTAAATAAACGATAAGTCCTATTACAAATCCTATGATTGCCGGAACAATCCAACCCATTCCAATTGTGAAGAACGGTAAATAACGTTCTGCAAAGCTTATTAATGCTTGTGCAAATGATGTCTTTGCAAAGAATTCTGGGCTTGCGTTTACACCATCAAAGAACGCTGCAAACATTGTAAAGAACGTTGTAAATTTATAAACAATTGTCGAATGATTAAATAATGGACTGACAAGCGTTAATAAAATCAGTGTAATCGCTAGCGGATAGATAAACATCAATACTGGCGTTGAATACATAATAATTTTAGTTAACCCGACATTAGCGAAGATACAAGCGAGTAATGCTACACCTGTTGCTAACCAAAGGTAATTCATTTTCGGGAATAGTTCTGTAAATGTCTCTGAAAATGCAGTAATTAAACCAATTGCCGTCTTCAAACATGCGACAATAATGATTAGAGATAAAATGATAATCCCATAATCTCCAAGATAGTGCTGCGCAATTTGAGCCAGTGCGATACCACCATTTTCACTCACTTTAAAATGACCTAAACTCATCGTACCCATTAAAGCGAGTAACGTATAAATAATGCCCATTCCTACGATACTTATAAAACCTGACTTGAAAGTTTCTTTAGCGATCCCATTTGGATTAGTAATACCTAATTTCTTAATTGTTGTCACAATGATAATACCGAAAGCGAGTGATGCAAGTGCATCTAGCGTATTATAACCGTCTATAAACCCTTTCAATAAGACACTATCACTATAATTTGCACTTACTGGCGCATGACTAATACCGCCCATTGGTTTAATAAATGCTAAGACAACTACGATACCTAGTAATACTAAAAATACTGGATTTAAGAATTTACCTATGTAATCTAAAATTTTAGATGGCTTTCTTGAGAAAAACCATGCTATAAGAAAGAATAAAATACTAAATATCGGTAATACAACTTTTCCAGTACTTGCCGAAATAAATGGTGAAAATGCAATTTCATACGATGTTGTTGCAAGCCTTGGTAAAGCAAAGAATGGTCCAATGACCAAATATAAGGCAATCGTAAATGCGTACGCATAGCCTTTACTCACTCGAGATGAAATATCGAAGACGCCATTTGTTTTGGAGATACCAATCGCTACTATACCTAGAAAAGGTAGTCCAATGGCTGTAATTAGGAAACCTAAATTCGCAAGCCAAACATTTGAACCTGCTGTTTGTCCAAGATGAATAGGAAAGATTAAATTTCCTGCACCAAAAAATAAGCCAAACAACATCGAACCAATAAATATATTTTCTTTGATTGAAAGTTTTTGTTTCATCATGTGTCATATCTCTCCTATTATATGTTTACTAGCTATTATACATAAATTTAGTGTCGATTTGTTCAAAATATTCAATAAATTTAAATCATCAACCATTTTAGTTGTTCTTTCATAAAAAAGACACCTCGCCACAGAGCGTTAACTTACTTTAACGCAATGTGCAAGGTGTTAAAGCCATCTTAAGTGTTACTTTAAAAAAATTATTGCTTTACTATGTCGTGAGTTTAAGCTTTTCGAATTTGCCAATGATATGGATCTTCTAATTGATTCCAGTCGCTATCAATTTCATCACCATTGACTAAGCACTGGTCTAATTCTTTCACAATTTTTTCTTGATCTAATTCAGTACCTATAATCACAAATTGTGTATTTCTGTCACCATATTCTATGTCCCAACTTTGCGCAACATCAGGTCGCTGATTTAAAATTAGTTCTCGTTGTTCTTTGGACATCGCAGCCACCCAATAGGTTACCGGACTAATATTACAAGATGAACCTGCTTGTGATAGTAGACATGCAACTTGATTATATTGTGCCAACCAGACGATACCTTTTGCACGAACAATATTATTAGGCATTTGTTCTAACCAATCGTTGAAACGTTTCGCGTGAAACGGTAATCGTCTTGAATAAACGAAAGAACCAATCCCATACTCTTCTGTTTCAGGTGTATGTTCCGCGTGACCACCTTCAGTTAATTCTTTTATCCATCCTGCAGAGTTACTCGCTTGTTCAAAGTCAAAGCGACCTGTATCTAATACTTCGTTAATATCAACTTCGGCATTTGTTGTTTTAATTAGATGTGCATCTGGTTGTAACTTTCTTAAGATATTTTCTAATTTTGTTAATTCTGCTTCGGTTACTAAATCTGTCTTATTTAGCACTAAAACATCACAGAATTCCACTTGATCAATAAGTAGATCCGCAATTGAGCGCTCATCTGTTTGATCTGCACCTTGATCACGATCCACAAGTAAATCCTCGGAATTAATGTCATTAATAAATCGATTAGCATCCACAACAGTTACCATCGTATCGAGTTTACAGATTGACGTTAAATCGATACCTAATGCTTCGTCAATATAAGAGAATGTTTGAGCAACAGGTACCGGTTCAGATATACCTGTAGATTCAATCACGATATAATCAATATTTCCCTTTTCTACTAAGCGCTCAACTTCTTGTAATAAATCGTCCCTTAACGTACAGCAAATACAACCATTTGACAGTTCTACTAGTTTTTCATCCGTTCTTGATAGTCCACCCCCATCTGCAACTAAGTCTTTATCAATATTGACCTCGCTCATATCATTAACAATAACCGCAATTCGACGACCTTCCCGATTATTTAAAATGTGGTTAAGTAATGTTGTTTTACCTGATCCAAGGTAACCACTCAATACCGTTACAGGTATCTTGCCCATAAAATCATACCTTTCTTTTTATAAATCGTAATAATTACGTTTTATATTTTACATTTAATTATTTAATTGTCAATCGAGCCACGTTTCATTAAATACAGCAATATCAATAATTAACGCCCACTTTAGACCTTACTTTCGGAAACAAATTTATACTATTATCACATTTTTATTGACTATCTCGACTTGACACACACTGTTTTCGGTGTTTATTATAAAATAAATTAGGTTAACCTAAACTTTTATTTAGGAGGTAATTGATTGATAGACATTAGCAACATGAATTTGCATTTAAATCATAAACATGTGCTTAAAGATATTACTTTAAAGATTCCAATTTCTGGAGAAATTATTGGCATTATGGGGCCTAACGGTGCTGGTAAATCCTCTTTATTAAAAAGTTTAATTGGATCGTTTAACGCGAGTGGCGAGATGAATTTATATGGCAAATCCATACATAAACAATTGCAATATATTACATATATTCCTCAAAAAGCACAATTAGATTTGGACTTTCCAATTAATGTTGAAAAAGTCATCTTGTCTGGTTGTTACCAAACCATCGGCTGGTTCAGACGCGTCGATCACGCGTCAAAAATGAAGTTTCATAAATTATTAAGAGACTTAGACTTGGAATCATTACAATACAAACAAATTTCTGAGCTTAGTGGTGGGCAGCTGCAACGTGTACTTGTGGCACGAGCTTTGATGTCTGATAGTACCGTCTATCTATTGGACGAACCATTTGTGGGCATTGACTTTAATAGTGAACAACTCATTATGGAAAAGCTTCAATATTTAAAAAACCAGGGCAAACTTATTCTCATTGTGCATCATGATTTGTCGAAAGCTGAACAATATTTTGATCGAATTCTTTTACTTAATCGTACAGTTAGATTTTTCGGTCCTAGTCATCAAGCGATGCAGCCACAATATTTAAACCGGACATTTCTATTTAATGTGACTTCTACTCTTAAAGAAGGGAGTGACATATCTAATGACTGATTTCATTCAACATTTATTCGATTATCAATTTTTAAATCGAGCTTTAATTACATCTATTGTCGTAGGTATTGTGTGTGGAACTGTAGGAAGTTTGATTATCCTCCGTGGATTGTCGTTGATGGGAGATGCGATGAGTCATGCTGTTTTACCTGGTGTGGCGTTGTCATTCTTATTCAATATTCCAATGTTCATCGGCGCATTAGTCACTGGCATGATCGCAAGTTTATTAATTGGCTACATTTCAAATAATAGTAAAACGAAACCTGATGCAGCTATTGGTATTAGTTTCACTGCGTTTCTCGCAACGGGTGTCATCATTATTAGTCTTATTAATAGTACGACGGATTTGCATCATATTTTATTCGGAAATTTACTCGCTATTACCCGACAAACATTTTGGACAACCATCATTATTGGCGTCATTGTGATACTACTCATTGTCATACTTTATCGTCCATTAATGATTTCAACTTTTGATGCGACATTCAGTCGTGTGAGCGGATTGAATACAACAATGATTCATTATTTTGTAATGCTGTTACTCGCCTTAGTAACCGTCGCGAGTATTCAAACTGTCGGCATTATCTTAGTCGTTGCATTACTTGTTACACCGGCGTCGACTGCCTTTTTAATCACAAAGAATCTATATTCAATGATGATCGTAGCAAGTTTAATAGGCATAGTAAGTTCTATCATAGGATTATACTTTAGCTTTATTTACAATCTACCGAGTGGTGCAACGATTGTTATTGCAACATTTAGTATTTATATCTTGACTCTTCTCTTTTCAAAAATAAAAACAAAGTATAGAGGTGTACAAACAACATGAAAAAATTTATTCCATTACTTATCGCATTAATCTTAGTACTCGCAGCTTGTGGTTCAAATTCAAGTGATCAACACTCTAAAGGTCATGACAAATTAAAGGTCGTAACAACTAATTCTATTATTTATGACATGGTTAAACAGGTTGGTGGAGACAAGGTTGACGTTCACAGCATTGTGCCTGTCGGACAAGACCCGCATGAATATGAAGTTAAACCGAAAGATATTAAACAACTTACTGACGCAGATGTTATCTTCTACAATGGTTTCAATTTAGAATCTGGTAACGGTTGGTTTGAGAAGGCTTTAGAACAAGCGGGTAAATCTACTGATGACAAGTCAGTCTTCGCGGTGTCTAAAGATGTTAAACCAATTTATTTAAACGGAGAAACTGGTAATAAAGATAAGATTGATCCACATGCGTGGTTAAGTCTGGATAATGGTATTCAATATGTTAAGAATATTCAAGAGCAACTCGTAAAAGCAGATTCATCACATAAAGCTGATTATCACAAACAAGGTGATGCTTATCTTGCTCAACTTGAAAAGTTAAATAAAGACAGTAAAGATAAATTCAATGATATTCCGAAACAAGAACGTGCCATGATTACAAGTGAGGGTGCTTTCAAATACTTCTCAAAAGCCTTCGATATTAAACCAGGGTATATTTGGGAGATTAATACTGAAAAACAAGGTACACCATCACAAATGAAACAAGCTATCAAGTTTGTCAAAGACAATCACATCAAACATTTATTAGTTGAAACAAGTGTTGATAAAAAATCTATGAATAGCCTATCTGAGGAAACAGGTAAAAGTATTTACGGAGAAGTATTTACAGATTCAATTGGAGAAAAAGGATCGAAAGGAGATTCATATTATAAAATGATGAAGCATAATATTAAAACAATCCATGGCAGCATGGAATAGAATGTAGTCATTCATGTAGTAAGTCCATGGAAATCATCCTCCTATTAAAATAGCCAGTAAATGAGTTTTAACAACTTCATTTACTGGCTTCTTTAGTTTCATTACTTAATTATCTCAATAAAGTCTTTATTTGCTGTTAAGAATAAACCTTCTTGTGTTACTAAGCGTGGTGTTGAGTTAGTCGTATAAATAATGTCTCTAATAGGTAATACATCACCTTTTTTAAGTTTACGTACTGTATTGTCTTTAAAATCACGTGAATCATAGAGTTTACACGCTTTTATAACTTTAACTTTCTTAGGCACCTCAGTAATATACTTGTTTAATCCTGATGTGTTGATTAAGGTTATAAAATCTTTATTCGCTGTGATTATACTACCATCCTTTAATATCAGACGAGGTGTGCCTTTCGATGTATATTGAATATCTGACGCTTCAACTCTAGTACCCGCTTCTAGACTACCTACTTCTTCTTTAAATGATACATCTTTGTATATTTTAATTTTTTTCAGTGTCATCATCGGATTCGTTATTCTCGTGAAATATTCACTTTTACGGTTTGTTACTTGCTGTGTTTTATTCTCATTCTTTTTATGCACAAATTCAACTTTGAAATTTTGGCGTTTCATTTTAAATACATCGTTGAAACTTGGATATGAAGCATACACCAATGAGCGTCCTGACTCACCATAATTCACATTAAAATTAATATTGATATCTTTATTTAACTTTTCAAATTCCTCATGTGGAACATAAATTCTATCGTCACTATATTTATACGTCACTTCATATTCATTCGCTGCATTGTTGATTTCAATGAGACTCACTGATTGAATGCTTATATCGTCTGGTTTCATGACACGAATGACTTCGTATTTGTTTTCTCCCATCATTTGCGTACCTTCGTAAACTGGGTAGCAATCAACAACAGTAGGTTTAATCATGTCATATTGATGAACGAAATCTCTAAAGACAATACCATCTTGAATAATATAGCGCCATTGGTCATTAACGACATCCTTTGTAAAATTAACAAATACTGATTCATCTGCATGATGATATAACGTGTAGATTTGCTTGAATACTGGATTCGTAATCAATGTATTGATATCAATGCCTTGTTCTTTTATTTTTTGTTCAACTTTTTCAATTACTGCATAAAATTTCTCTTTATCTGCAGATTTAATAAATGTCTTCGTACGAAGGAACCTCGAAATAAAGTCTACTTCAACTATTCTAGCTAAAGCCATATGCTTTAATTCTGAAGACATATCCATATGACAGGTTCTATCCAGAACTTCTAAATTTGAGTTTGCTTTTTCTAACATAGATGTTTGCTGAACTAGCGATTTGTTTTCATCGTAACGATTTACGTGATACATAGGTATTGTGGACATTGTGATATCGTCCACTTTTCCAAATAGTTGAAAGAAAAACAACTTATCCTCGCCATATTTCATATGTTCAAATTCAATATGATTATCCATGACTAGACTTCGTTTAAATACCTTTCCTGGCGGTCCTACTGCTCTAAAAATCTTACTAATATCTTGTGGTTTTAAATGTGATGCTTCTTTATAAGAAGTAAACTTAGCATGATACTTCACATTTTTAGACTTATGTTTATAACTTTGTCCAAAACCAAGGTCGGCATCATCTGCATTCACTTTCTCAATTACTTGAGGGAACCCTTCCTTATCTAACCAATCATCCGCATCAAGTAACGTAATATATTTACCTTGTGCCTCTCTCATTCCAATGTTTCTTGGTTCAGAAGGACTACCTGTATTTTCAGGTAATTGAATTAATTTTATAAAGTCATAGTCCTTTTCATAATGCTTGATAATGTTTACCGACTCATCAGTTGAACAATCATCTACAAATATCGCTTCAATATTATTCTTGTCCATCTTTAAATCAATTAAAGACTCTATGCACTTTTCTAAAAACTGCTCCTTATTGTAAACAGATACAATAATTGAAACTAATTTAGCCATGCTTCTCCCACCTTTTAATCCACTAAATTTTGTTTATAACTTTGATAATACGTTTCATACTTCATTTTCCCTATACCGCCAACAATATACTTACCAAATTTACTTAAATTCATTACATAAGCGATACATATTGAGAATGTCACAGTTAATGTAAACGTAAATAGGATGTTTAACAACGGATGATCGTGTAGCGCTCCTAATCTATGCACAAAGAAGTAATGAATTAAATAAATTGAAAATGAATAATTACTAATGAAAATAATAAATCTTGGAACGTATTTGAAATAAGATGCAATTAAAAAGAATAATAAAATAACCAGTGTCACATAAATAGGTGTATCAAAACGTTTAGAGTCGACTAAAGTTAAAATTCCAAATAAATAATTGCAAACCACAAAAATGGTAACAATTATCGTTCCGCTCACAATATGGATTGTGTATTTTTGAATATGGTTCATTAGTTTCTCATAATGATAACCCATATAGAAACCTAATAGGAAGTAACTCAACCATCCAATAAATATCATCCAGCCTTCTCTTTGCCACAACCAATTAAAATAAATTGATTCTGGTGCGGGTATGAAGTTTCTCATAGCCCAGAATAAAGTGGTAATTATTAATGAGTAGATAACTAATTTGATTGGATTAAGTTTGACCAAATGTTTAGCAAATATTATATGTAGTAAATAGAACTGAAAAATAATTACAATAAAATAAGTTAATGTCCCACCATGGAACATCATAAATACAACAGAATCCATATAATCCTCAAAATTCTTAGGATGTCCATACACATACGCAAGTCCTAAATTAATAATGATATATGGAATGCCTAACGTTAGTAGCTTTTGCTTAAAGAATCCATCTTTCACTTTCGTTTTATACTGCTTAGCTAACAAGAACTCTGAAATAAAAACAAACATTGGTGTCGCGTATAGCAATAACAATTGAAAAATTCTTAACAAGTAGCCTTCATTCGGCATGTCGAATTTATAAAAAGTCGTTGTTATTGTATGTATCATTACAACACTTAAACACGCGATTGTCCTCATCCAGAATATAATCGATGTATAAACTCTCATTTGTATCTCCCTTTTACATACTAAACTAAGATTGCTTTATGTTTGAATTTTTAAAAAAATCGCAATCAACTCTCATTGTACAATAGTCATTTATATAACTCCAAAAGAATACAAATGAATTATTTTGATATTTACAAATAAGTCGTTAAAGGGAGTTGGACAGAAATAATATTTTCTC
>NZ_VUKI01000049.1:0-36559 GCF_008385775.1 Staphylococcus sp. GDX7P312P
AAAAATTACAATTGCTAAAATTGTCATTAACACTCACCTGACTTCATATTTTTACAAGCACAGCGTTGGTCAGATGTATTAATGATATCTAAGTTTTGATTAATATAATCTAAAAATTCATGATTAAGTTGATACATATGTTTATTACCATTTTTTCGTGTAGTAACTAACTCGTTATCTACTAATGACTTCATATGATGGCTTAATGTAGGTTGTGAAAATTGAAAATGCTCTAGCAAGTCACAAGCACATAACTCCCCACAAGATAGTAAATCCAGTATTTCCAACCTACTTGAATCTGATAAAACTTTTAATATTGTTGATAGTTCTTTATAAGACATGAATATACCTCCTAGACATTTAATAGACTAACATCTATATAGATCTTAATCTATACTCTTTTATCTACTGTTTTTAATTCTATATATAGTTTGGCGTGTAATACCTACTTCTTTAGCTATAGTACTTATAGATTTACCTTGTTCAAGTAATTCAACAACTCGGTAATAAACCAAACGTTTTTGTGGGTCTTTAGCATTGGGAGAATACAGAATAGGTCTCCCTTTATATATCCCTTTTTCTTTGGCTTCTTTAATACATTGAGCTTGTCTACGTTTACTTTCATTTCTTTCTTGTTCTGAAATCATTGCTAAAATTTGAATGATTAAATCTTTCATGAACTTATCTAACAATGGATTTCCAATTGCTTCATTCATCATAGGCAAGCTTGTAATCATCAATTGGACTTCTTTTTCTTTTAAATAGTTAACAGTTTGAATAATCTCATCATAATTCCTGCCTAGACGATCAATAGACTCAACAATTAAACGATCTCCCATTCTTAAAAAATTTAATACTTCTTGAAAAACAGGTCTGTTTTCTATAGATTTACCTGATTGTTTTTCTGTGTAAATTTTCTCAGCACCAAAAGAGTGCAAATTTTCAATTTGTCTATCTAAATTTTGGTTAATGGTCGAAACTCTTGCATATCCAACTATCATTTTTAACACCCTTTCTCATACACCCTAATCATGCAAATAGAAACAGCACTTTACAAGAGTTTTTTATTGTTCGATTAGGGTACACCCTAAATGACAGAAATTAGTATCTTGCAAAAATTGAAATAATAATTTATAGTTAATACATCAAAAAAAATTGATGTATTGTTTTGTTTTTTTATAAAGGAGTTCTATTTTATGAGAGTAAATCATGCAAGCACACTATCTGTTGATTATTTTGTTAGTTATTTGAACCTAATCATGATATCAAGAGAAGTCACTTTAAAAGAAGCTATAATATATGAAGAAAGAGTTTTTTTAAAGGAGAGACTGATATGTATGGTAAAATGACAGAAACTCATTTTAATTTAGCAATACAAGAACTTAAACAAAATAGAGGTATGTAAATATAAGAGAGGTGATCTTTCAATGGAAGTTATTAAATCCAGTCCTAATAGAACCGAGGAAGAACAATTAGATTTTTATGAACAGATGTTTAATGCACTTGCTGATAAAATTAGACTTAAAATTCTACATTCAATACGTCAAAGCGATACAAAATCTTTGTGTGTATGTGATTTAGAGGAATTATTAGAATTAAAACAATCTAAGCTTTCTTATCACCTAAAAAAATTAGTGGATGCCAATATTCTTATTGCTGAAAAGCATGGTACATGGAACTATTATAAAATTAATGAGCAACAAATACAGGTAGTTTTAAATGAAGATACTTGTTGTAAGATACTTTAAGTATCTTTTTTATCACAGTATTAATCAATTTTTTTTGATTAATAAATCAAGAAATATTGATTAAATAAATTTGGAGGCGTCATACTAATGATAGATTCAATCATGGAATTCATAAAAACGTTTTTAATGTTGTTTTTTGAATTATTATTACTATTCATAATCGTGAGTTTCATCGTCAGTCTAATACAACAAGTTATTTCAGAAGAGAAAATAAAAAGATTTTTAAGTAAACCTAATCAAGCTATTAATTATATTCTAGGAATGGTATTTGGTGCTATTACACCTTTCTGTTCTTGTTCTACCATTCCAATACTTGCAGGACTACTAAATTCTAAAGTACCTTTTGGTCCATCTATGAGTTTTTTAATTGCTTCACCATTGATGAATCCATTAATGCTATTTATGTTATGGGCTTTATTAGGTTGGAAAGTTGCAATAGTTTATTTTGTTGTACTAGCAATATTTAGTATCTTAACAGGTTTTGTATTTTCTAAAATGAATTTAGCTGAAACTTATAAAGACGTAAATGTTAAAGGCGATGGATTTTTTGCTAATAAAACGGGATCTCGTTTTAAACAAGCATTAAATGATGCGTGGGCATTTTTATATCCAATGCTTCCTTATCTATTTATTGGTGTATTTATTGGAGCGTTCATATATGGATTTGTACCCGAAACATTTATTACAAAATACGCAAGTGGAGATGGCGTTATATCCGTATTCATTGCATCTGTTATAGGTATTCCAATGTATATCAGACCTGAAACAATGTTACCTATAGCTGAAGCATTAGTATCAAAAGGGATGTCCTTAGGAACAGTAGTTGCATTAATCATAGGTGGTGCTGGTGCAAGTATTCCCGAAGTTGTATTATTATCTAAATTATTCAAGAAAAAATTTGTAGTTTCATTCGTTATCGCAATTTTAGTTGTAGCTGTTGCTACAGGATTAATAGTTAATATGATTGTTTAAGTTTAATGAGGATAAATTAATGAATCAAGAAACTTCAGTAATCAATAGATATGGGAATGCTGCTAAAAAAACATGAAGAAAATTTATGTTGCCCAGTAGAATATGATACAAAGTACTTAAAGATTATACCTGATGAAATCATAGAGAAAGATTATGGTTGTGGAGATCCTTTAGGTAAAATCAAAGAAGGAGATACAGTATTAGATTTAGTTTCTGGTGGTATCAAAGTTCCTTATATAGTTTCTCAAATTGTTGGTGAAACAGGCAAAGTTATTGGCGTAGACATGAACGATGATATGTTAAATCTTGCTAAAAAATATCAAAATTAAATGATTGAAAAAATTGGTTATGACAATGTAAGTTTTTATAAAGGAAAGATTCAAAATTTAAAATTAGATTTAGAAGTATTGGATAAATATTTACAAGAACACCCTGCTAGTGATTTAAATACTTATCAATCTATCAACCAATATATTAATTACTGAGAAAACGAAATGACTATGATAAAAGATAATAGCATAGACGTGGTTATTATCTAACTGTGTTCTAAACTTAGTTTCAACTGAAGAAAAAGAGGCACTTTTCAAAGAAATATATCGTGTTTTAAAAAGATGGTGGAAAAGCTGTTATCTCAGATATTGTTTCTAACGTAGAAGTTCCAGAACAATTGAGACAAGACGAAGACTTGTGGAGTGGTTGCTATTCAGGCGCAATTGAAGAAAATCTTTTGTTGAAGCTTTCGAAAAGGTAGGCTTTTATGGTGTGGAAATAGATAAACGCGAAAATACATGGACTACTATAGAAGATATTAACTTTAGAAGTATGACTGTTATAGCTCATAAAGGTAAAGAAGGGCCTTGTATTGATAAAGGACAATCTGTTATATACAAAGGACCATTTAAACATATTGAAGATCATGTTGACCATATTTTTGAGCGTGGAGAAAGAGCCTTTGTATGTGAAAAAACATTTAATATATTACAGCAAAATCCATATAAAGATGTCTTTGAATTTATCAATGAAAATGAAGAAGCAATTGATTTAGAAGAATGTTGCGATACATCATGTGGTTGCTAAATAACAATTAAAGGAGGTGTTAAAATGGAAAAAAACGCATTTAAAAAAGCTATTTCTAAATTAAAACCTAAAGAACAAGCTTGTTGTTCCGTTGAGATTGAAGAAAATAAAGAGAGCAAAAAGGAGAATACAAATAAAGATCAACAGAATAATAAAGGTTGTTGTTAATGCCGTATCATTAACAATTAAATTAGGGAGCATAAAAGTATGCTTCCTTTTTTAATGGAGGTGCTGAAATGATTAAAAATTTAGCTGACTTTACCGAAGAAGAACGTCAAAAAGCTATGGAAAGGTATTATATACTGGAACCTTATTTTAAAAAATTAAAATCAGTAAGAGGAGTTAGTGAATCAGCAAAAGTACCGAATCGCAAACTTTATAATTGGATTAGTAGATACAAAAATGATGGATTAGCAGGTCTTATAGATAAAACGAGAAAAGACAGAAATCGTATAAAGATAGAAGAAAGTACTATCAAATTCGTTCAGAATGAGTATTTTAGTAACAGAGGAATTTCTATAGCTTCTATACACCGCAAAACAAAACAGTGGTGTAACAATAATACGCTATCTGAACCTAGCTATTATCAAGTTTATAATATTATTAAGTGAATACCTGAAAAATTAAAAGCTTATTCAAATATGAATTCAAAAAATATGCTGAAAAATACGATGGTATTTACACACGTGAGTGTGAGCGCCCTAATGAAATTTGGCAAGCTGACCATACCATGTTAGACATAGAAGTATTAAATGAAAAGAATGAAATTGAAAGACCATGGCTAACAATCGTTTTAGATGATTATAGCAGTGCAATTGCAGGTTTTAGAATAGAGTTTGGAACACCAGATACCCAGAGAACAGCACTTGTTCTAAGACAAGCAATATGGAAAAAGGGAAATTCAAATTGGCCAATTTGTGGGATACCAGAAAAATTCTATACTGACCACGGCAAAGACTATACCTCAGAAAATATGCAACAAGTGTCAGCTAATCTCAAAATAGAACTGATATATTCCAAAATAGGTATACCAAAAGACAGAGGAAAAATAGAACGTTTTTTTCAAACAGTTAATTTAATGTTTCTTGAATTACTGCCTGGTTATACCAAAAATAAAAAATCAAGAAAACATCTTACTTTGGAAGACCTTAATAATAAGTTTGAACACTTTATATTAAATGAGTATCATTATCGTCAACATGGAACAACAAAAGAAAAACCAATACAAAAATGGAATCAACCAGACTTTCTCTCCCAATTACCTGAATCGAGAGAATTGTTAGATTTACTACTATTAACTACAACTAAACATAGAAAAATACACAAAGATGGTATTTATTTTAAAGGGTTAAGATATTTCTCCACTAATCTCATTGCTTATATAACAGAAGAAGTTTTTATAAGATATGATCCTCAAGATATTTCAGAAATTCGAGTTCATTTAAATAATCAATTTTTAAGTATTGCGTATTGCAGTGACTTAGAAAACCAAAGTATAAGTATAAAAGAAATAGGAAGGCTAAGAGCAAATAAGAAAAGAGAATTAGGAAAAAGTATTACTCGGACACGTCACCTCGTTCAAAACCTCAATCACACTAAACCATCAAATGAAGAATTAAGTGATAACGCTAAACAAGTTAAAAAGTCAAAACTAAAAAGGTATAAAAATGACTAATAAAATTTTGGTTGAAACGAAACAGTATCGTCGTTTTGAAGAATTTTGTGATAATTGCGCTAAATATAAATACATGGGAGTTTGTTACGGAAATCCTGGTGTAGGTAAAACATTTTCTACACAATATTATGCTAATTGGGACTATGTAAACCCAATCATTACTGAATTTCAAAAAGCTGATGATAAAGGAAGTAATGTACACGATGATCAATTTTTAAATTGTAAAACGATTTTTTACACAGCACCTCCTGTTAGACCTTCAAGAATTTATAAAGAACTATTGAACCTAGCTAGTGAATTAACATTAGGAAAAATTGGGTATCGCTCATTGAAAAAGCAAGAGGAGTTTAATGGATTAGAAGAACTTGTTAGATTACAACCAAGGAATTATGAAATTGATTTAATTATCATTGATGAAGTTGATAGGTTAAATTATAAAACATTGGAAATTATTAGAGATATTTATGATCAACTTGATATTGGTGTTGTATTAATCGGTATGCCGGGCATAGAGAAACGATTATCAAGGTATCCTCAATTATATTCTCGCATTTGGTTTCAGTCATCAATTTGAAAAATTAAGTAACGACGAATTAAAACACGTTTTAGAATATAGATGGAATGAACTTTCATTACCTTTAAGTTATGAGGATTTTGAAGATTATGAATCTATTAATACAGTAATAAAAATTACCAATGGTAATTTCAGATTAGTACAAAGGTTATTTTCTCAAATTATACGAATTATGGAAATTAACGAATTGAATAAAATAAATGTTGAAGTGATAGAAACTGCTCGAGATGGTTTACTAATAGGAGAAAATGAGTAATTTGAAAGGGCTGTAGTATATGAGATATGCACGTGTACTTTATACTAATCAAAATTTAGATAACCAGATAACTTATTTATTAACCAATGGATGTGATTTAGTTTTTTCTGAAAAAGTAAATGTTTATAGTAAAGAACAAATAGAATTTAAAAGTTGCTTAGAAGAATTAAAAGAGAATGATATTTTAGTTATAACTGATTTGAAAGCTTTAGGTTTAACGCCTAGACAGTTTATAAACTTCCTAGACCACGAAATAATATCGAAAAACTCCCATTTAGAAGTACTTAACCTGGATATAAATACTCAAAATGAATATGGGAAATACTTTATTAGAGTATTCAAAATGTTACTAGAATCTGAAAAGTTCTAGTGCAAGAAAGAACATTACATGGTTTAAATGCTGCTCGAGAAAAAGGTCGAAAAGGAGGACGGCCTCAAAAAATTGAAAAAGCCAAAAGCAAAATATTAAAAAACTATATGATAGTGATAAATATATAGGTGAAGAAATTGCTCAAATGACGGGATTGAGTAGGACTTCAATTTATAGAATAATTAGAGAAAGGTTATAAAACAAAGCAGGTAGACAATCATATAACTGTTTACCTGCTTTGTGCCATTTAAAGAATAAAATTAATGCCATATAACTCCAAAAAAGACACAACAATGTATGAACTTTAATTCAAAAGAAAAAAATAATGAAGAATTATAATTGGGAATATTTTAAAGCACAAATTAATAAAAAGCTTTCAGAACCAAAACCAACTACAGTCAAAGAAAAATTGATGTGGAGCCTGTTTTTGGATTTATGAAAGCTATTTTGGGTTTCACTCGAATGACCGTTCGTGGGATAAATAAAGCCAAAAGAGAACTAGGATTTGTGCTAATGGCACTTAATATAAGAAAAGTAAAAGCTCAACGAGTTGAAAATAATCAAAAACATTATCAAAAAGACAATTTCTATATTATTTCAATAGAAATTGTCTTTATTTACTTATCCTGGAACTTTATGTTCCGTACTCCTTTTTATTGCGAAGATTAATGCATTAGAGGCACTAAACTTGTTAGTAGTAATGCTGCGACAATTGCAATCAACATTACAATTATTATAATTCTTAGCACTTTATTATTCACTATTTAACGCTCCTTATTTAAAAACACTTACATAATACACTTTACTTAATATATAAATTAACCATAAATGATTTTTATACAAATGGCAATCAATTTATTTTTGATATTGTAGAAAATTAGTTAAAATAGAAATCAAATGAGAAAGGGGTTTTGTCATAATGATAAACAGTCAACGATTACTTGAAACATTTTTAGAATTAGTCCAAATAAATTCTGAAACAGGACATGAGGAAGTCATTCAACCCATTTTAAAAAAGAAATTTGAAGAACTAGGTTTAAATGTAATTGAAGATCATGCATCAGAAAAGTCATGGTTAGGTGCTAACAATCTTATTTGTACTTTACCAGCCACTAGTGCGAAAGAAGATGTGTCTAAAATTTACTTCACTAGTCACATGGACACTGTTGTACCTGGAATAAATATTAAACCTCAAATTAAAGAGGATGGTTATATTTATTCTGATGGTAGTACCATTCTAGGTGCTGATGATAAGGCGGGATTAGCAGCAATACTTGAAACCATTCAATATCTTAATGAAAATGAAATTCCACATGGCCAAATCCAATTTATTATTACTGTTGGTGAAGAATCTGGTCTTAAAGGTGCTAAAGAACTAGATACATCATACATTGACGCTGAGTTTGGTTATGCAGTTGATGCGAGTCAACCCGTTGGCACAACAGTAGTAGGAGCACCAACTCAAATGGTAATAAACACAACTATTTTAGGAAAAACAGCTCATGCTAGTACACCTTCAGAAGGTATTAGTGCAATAAACATTGCTGCAAAAGCTATTAGTCGCATGAAGCTAGGACAAATTGATGACTATACTACTGCTAATATAGGTAAATTTCATGGTGGCTCTGCTACAAATATCGTTGCTGATGAAGTAGTTTTAGAAGCTGAAGCACGTTCTCATGATAATCAAAGTATTGAACAACAAATTACTCATATGAAGGAAACATTCGAGACTACCGCACAAGAATTAGGTGGTGAAGCAAAAGTTATCATTGAGAAGAGCTACCCTGGTTTTAAAATAGAAAATGATGACAAAGTAACTCAATTTGCTATCAATAGTGCTAGAGAACTTGGTTTAGCAGGGGATACTGTTATTGCTGGAGGCGGATCAGATGGCAGTATTATTAATACATTTGGAATACCTACAGTCATTTTAGGTGTGGGCTACGAACATATTCACACGACATCTGAACGTATTTCAGTAAATTCACTTAATCAATTGGCAAAACAAATTGTCAAAATTATTGACTTAGTAGCTAAATCGTAATTTAGTTTAGTGAAGTACTTTCAAGTTTTATGATACAATACTATTGAAAAATTGAATGAGAGAGGTAAGTAATATGACTCAACAAATAGGTGTAGTAGGTTTAGCAGTAATGGGTAAAAACCTCGCTTGGAACATTGAATCACGTGGTTATAGTGTTTCTGTATATAACCGTTCAAGCGAAAAAACAGATGAAATGGTTAAAGAATCTAAAGGTAAACAAATCCACCCAACATATTCTTTAGAAGAATTTGTTAATTCATTAGAAAAACCACGTAAAATTTTATTAATGGTTAAAGCAGGTCCTGCAACAGATGCAACAATTGACAGTTTACTTCCATTATTAGATGATGATGACATTTTAATTGATGGTGGTAACACTAATTATCAAGATACAATCCGTCGTAATAAAGCCTTAGCTGAAAGTGGTATTAACTTTATTGGCATGGGTGTATCTGGTGGTGAAGTAGGTGCCCTTACTGGTCCTTCATTAATGCCAGGTGGTCAAGAAGCAGCTTATAATAAAGTGAGTGATATACTTGATGCAATTGCTGCAAAAGCAAAAGATGGTGCATCATGTGTAGAATATATTGGACCAAATGGTGCCGGTCACTATGTTAAGATGGTTCATAATGGTATTGAATATGCAGATATGCAACTTATAGCAGAGAGCTATGCGATGATGAAAGATTTATTAGGTATGTCACATGAAGACATCTCTAAGACATTTAAAGAATGGAATGCTGGTGAATTAGAAAGTTATTTAATTGAAATCACTGGTGATATCTTTACTAAATTAGATGATGACAATGAAGCACTTGTCGAAAAGATCTTAGACACTGCGGGTCAAAAAGGTACAGGTAAATGGACTTCTATCAATGCCTTAGAATTAGGTATTCCTTTAACGATTATTACTGAATCAGTATTTGCTCGTTTCATTTCATCAATTAAACAAGAACGTGTGAATGCTTCTAAGGAATTAAACGGTCCTAAAGCAGAATTTACTGGTAATAAAGATGAATTCTTAGAAAAAATCCGTAAAGCATTATATATGAGTAAAATTTGTTCATACGCACAAGGATTTGCGCAAATGCGTAAAGCTAGTGAAGATAATGAATGGAATTTAAAATTAGGCGATCTAGCAATGATATGGCGTGAAGGTTGTATTATTCGTGCTCAATTCTTACAAAAAATTAAAGACGCTTATGATAACAACTCAGAATTACAAAACCTTTTATTAGATCCATATTTCAAAGGTATTGTCACAGAATATCAAGATGCATTGAGAGATGTAGTAGCAACAGGTGTACGTAATGGCGTACCAACACCTGGATTCTCTGCTAGCGTAAACTACTATGATAGTTATCGCTCTGAAAATTTACCAGCAAACTTAATTCAAGCACAACGTGACTATTTCGGTGCACATACGTATGAACGTAAAGATAAAGAAGGTATCTTCCATACTCAATGGGTTGAAGAGTAATCACATACTAGTTACAGAAGTAAACCAATTCAATGGTTTACTTCTTTTTTAAAAAATTATGCAAACGATTGCACTAAATGATTGACTTCCTAATACGAATTCTATACCATGAAAATATAAAATGATTGAAAGCGTTTACTAAAGTTTAAAGATTGAGGTGATATACAACGGTTACAATTAAAGATGTTGCCAAAGAGGCTAATGTAGCTACATCTACAGTATCGAGGGTGATACGTAACAATGCGAAAATTAGTGAGGCAACTTCAAATAAAGTCAAAGCAGCTATGTCCAAATTAGGATACATACCCAATCAAGCAGCAAGAACATTAATAACAAATAAAACAATGACCATTGGATTAATACAGAAAAGTTCCACCCCTGAAATACGTCAAAATCCATTTAATAGTGACGTTCTTAATGGTATTAATCAGGCATGTAATGTAAGAGGCTATTCAACTAGAATGACTGTGTCGGAAAATAGCGGGGACTTATATCATGAAGTAAAAACAATGATTCAATCTAAAAGTGTGGATGGATTTATTCTTTTATATTCATTGAAAGATGATCCTGTTGAGCACCTACTTTATGAGTTTAAAGTTCCTTATCTTGTAATTGGGAAATCTTTGAACTACGAAAATATAATACATATTGATAATGATAATATCGGTGCAGCTTATCAATTAACACAATATTTATATCATTTAGGACACCGACATATATTATTTTTACAAGAATCTGGACATTATGCAGTTACAGAAGATAGAACAGTAGGATTTAAACAATACTGCGACAACGTTAAACTTTCAAATGACTGTATCGTAATAGAGTCCATGAATGATTTACGTGATTGTATAAAGCAATATTGTATTGATGCTAGTCATAAGCCTTCAGTGATTATAACGTCTGATGCTATGTTAAATATGCAATTATTAAATGTGCTTTATGAATATCAACTGCGCATTCCAGAGGATATACAAACTGCCACGTTTAATACATCTTTTCTCACTGAAAATGCAACACCATCTCAAACAAGCGTGAACATTAACCCAGATGTATTAGGCTTTACAGCAGGCAATACAATCATTGATGTATTAAGAAATGAAACTATTTCTTTTAGAGAAAAATTGATTTCAACTCAAATAGTTGAAAGGGTTTCAACTACAAAAATATAAAGGAGCATAATTATGAATAAAAATTGGTGGAAAGAAGTAGTAGCGTATCAAGTTTATCCAAGAAGTTTTAATGATAGTAATAATGATGGTATTGGTGATTTACCAGGTGTAATCGAAAAATTAGACTATCTTAAAGACTTAGGTATTGATGTTATATGGCTAAGTCCAATGTATAAATCACCTAATGATGATAATGGATATGATATCAGTGATTATCAAGATATTATGGATGAATTTGGTACTATGGAAGATTTTGATCGTCTATTAAAAGGTGTACATGACCGTGGTATGAAACTAATATTAGATTTAGTCGTTAACCATACATCTGATGAGCATCCTTGGTTTATTGAATCAAAATCTAGTAAAGATAACCCAAAAAGAGACTGGTACATATGGGCAGACCCTAAAGATGATGGTTCTGAACCAAATAATTGGGAGAGCATTTTTAATGGTTCAACATGGCAATTTGATGAAACAACTAATCAATATTACTTCCATTTGTTTAGTAAAAAACAACCAGATTTAAATTGGGATAATCCTGAAGTACGTGAATCAGTATTTAACATGATGAATTGGTGGTTTGAAAAGGGTATTGATGGATTCCGTGTCGATGCTATTACACATATTAAGAAAACATTTGAAGCTGGTGACTTACCTGTACCAGAAGGAAAAAAATATGCTCCAGCCTTTGATGTAGATATGAATCAACCGGGTATTCAGAATTGGCTACAAGAAATGAAAGATGAGTCACTAAGCCAATATGATATTATGACTGTTGGAGAAGCCAACGGTGTAAATCCAGATAATGCAGAAGAGTGGGTTGGAGAAGATAAAGGTAAATTCAATATGATCTTCCAATTTGAACATTTAGGTTTATGGAGTACTGGTGATTCTCAATTTGACGTTAAATCATATAAAGAAGTGTTGAATCGCTGGCAAAAGAGACTAGAAGGAATTGGTTGGAATGCACTTTTCATAGAAAACCATGATCAACCTCGTCGTGTATCAACTTGGGGTAACGATAAAGATTACTGGTTTGAATCTGCTACAAGCCACGCCGTTGTGTATTTCTTACAGCAAGGTACACCTTTTATCTATCAAGGACAAGAAATTGGTATGACCAATTATCCTTTTGAAAGTATTGAAACGTTTAATGATGTTGCGGTTAGAAATGAATATCAAATTGTAAAAGAACAAGGTGGAGACGTTGATCAATTATTAAATAAGTATAGAATGGAAAATCGTGATAATTCTCGTACTCCTATGCAATGGAGTGATTCTACAAATGGTGGCTTCACAGAGGGAAAACCTTGGTTCCCAGTTAATCCAAATTATAAAGATATTAATGTAGCTCATCAATTAGATGACGAGCATTCTGTACTTAATTTTTACAAAAAATTGATTCAATTAAAAAAATCGCATGAAATTTATACGTATGGACAGTTTGATTTAATTGATGCAGAAAATGAAAACGTGTTTGCTTATACTAGACAATTAGAAGGCAAAACTGTAGTGGTTGCAGGTAATTTAACCGATAAACAAAGTTCATTAACATTACCTTTTGATATCGATGAGGATGCAATCAAATTACATAACTACAATAGTCAATTAGATGCAACATCACTTAAGCCATTCGAAGCATTTGTAGCAGAAATTTAATTCATAAGCAAGGTTAGGACATACTTTTTTGTCCTAGCCTCTTTTTTATTGAAAAAAATAAAAAATCATTTTACGGCCGTAAATAATACATGACTCATATATTAGAGATGATATAATAAATAAGTCGCCTATCTCTCAGGCGTTTATCTATACGCAGAGAGGGGGTGCTAAAATGGCAGATATTCTTGTGCACATCGTAGCCACAGTAACAAGTGGTTGTATTGTTGCGTTATTTTCGTATTGGCTACGAAACCGTAACAATAAGTAAATAGGCGACAAGCCACACCAAAAAATCCCCTCACTACTGGCATAGTGAGGGGATTGGTGCATAAAATGCAGATATTCTTGTTAGTTAGATTATAACACTTATCGTTATAGATTTGCAAAAAGATATGGTGCTTTGATTAAAAAATGTATTTCTTTGATGTTTACAAATCATAATTTTCTTGTTCAATTGGCAACCATAATTGAATTTTAGTGAATGGGTCCTCAAATGAGATATCAAAGGGATATATTTCAACATATAAGCTATCTCTTTCATAAGGTAAAGTAAGTTGTAAACTTGATTCGATACAATACCAAGCTTCATTAACCGCATAGTCTATTTCACCTTGGAGATTAAATTTTGCATAATGTCTGCCAGGTAATATTCTACTTTCTAAATGAGATGGATATCTATCACTTGGAACACCAATAAATAATTCCAATCCATTATCTAATGGACAAGTGATTACAAATAACTCATATGGACTTATATTATTATACCTTTTTAAATCTTTTATTTTACCATCAAGAATTAAATCTTCTAAAAAATCAGGAACTTTATAAGGATTAGATAAATTATTTGCTTCAATATAACGTACATAACCTACTAATGCTATATCTTCCGTGGTATCTAGTCTATATGGATAAGGTGCTCGTTCAGTAGTTGTCAACTTTATATATAAACGTTCTTGTAATTTTAATTCATCTTTTTTTGTAGATGCTTGAATTGGTGAAATCCCATGAAAATCACTGAAATCATTCGCAAAATCATTTGAACTATGATAGTTATACTTTTTTGCGACATCTACTAACCTCGAAGAACTTTGAACCATTTCTTTAGCAGCTGCAGTCATTTTTCTTGCGTGTGCGTAGTGTTCAGGTGATTGTCCAACAATCATTTTAAATGATTGATCAAGATGGTAAGGAGAAAGACCAACGTAATCACTCAAATCTTGCAAATTAAACGGCTCTAATAAACGATCTTCGATAAATACAATTGCCTGTTGTATCTGCTTGATAACGTCCAAAACTCTCACTCCAATAAATTTACAATCATTAACTTTTATTTTACCTTATTTTTAGAAAATATACATCTTAACATGTGCCATATTGAAAATTTTTTAATAAAAAAGGGTGGTAGGACAGAATTTAAAATCAATTCATTGTCCCACCACCAAAAGAATAACTATAGTTGAAAGAGGCTGGCTATGAGCACATGCTCAATTTAGATAGCTACTATTAAAATAATAGTTGAACTCAAAATATTACTTTAGTCCAAAAGGCTTCACTATAGGCTTATCAATTGTCTGTTTACTGAATATCATCCCACCAATGATTACCATCTCTACTTAATAGTAAATCACTTTCTAATGGTCCATTTGTACCTGACTCATAGTTAGGGAAGTTAGGTTCATTCATAGTCCATTCATCTTGTATAACATCAACAAACTTCCATGTAGATTTTAATTCTTCCCAATGTGTAAAGTTTGTAGCATCACCTTTTAAACAATCGAATAGTAAATTTTCATAGGCATCCACAGTGTTCATCTTATCTTGAGCACTCATTGCATATGATAATTGAACGGGTTCTGTATCAATACCTTGGATGTTCTTTTTCGCGTTTAAATGAAGTGATATACCCTCATTAGGTTGAATATTAATAACTAATAAGTTTGAATCCAACAATTTATCGGTCTGATAGTATAGGTTCATTGGTACTTCTTTGAACTCAACTACAACTTGAATCGATTTAGATTTCATACGTTTTCCCGTTCTAATATAAAAAGGTACGCCAGCCCAACGGAAGTTATCAATTGTTAGTCGGCCTGATACAAAAGTTGGAGTATTTGAATCTTCGGCTACTCGATCTTCATCTCGATAGGCAATGACTTTTTCACCATCAATAAATCCTTCATCATACTGTCCACGTACAAAATTTTGTTTTACTTCTTGAGGATCAAGCTGTCTAAGTGATTTCAATACTTTAACTTTCTCAGCACGTATATCTTCACTATTTAAGCTGATTGGCGCTTCCATAGCTAAAAGGGCAACCATTTGTAACATATGATTTTGTACCATATCTTTTAATGCGCCACTAGATTCATAATAACCTCCACGGTCCTCAACACCTAATACTTCTGAGGATGTTACTTGAATGTTTGAAATGTATTTATTATTCCATAATGGTTCAAACATTGCATTCGAAAAGCGCAAGACTTCTATATTTTGAACCATATCTTTACCTAAATAATGATCAATTCTGTATATTTCTTCTTCTTTAAATGAGCGTCTTAATTGATTGT
Source organism: Staphylococcus sp. GDX7P312P (assembly GCF_008385775.1). Taxonomy (NCBI): domain Bacteria; kingdom Bacillati; phylum Bacillota; class Bacilli; order Caryophanales; family Staphylococcaceae; genus Staphylococcus; species Staphylococcus sp. GDX7P312P. The sequence goes on from NZ_VUKI01000049.1 coordinate 15,598, forward strand.
TTAATTGCTCAGCCGATTTTAAATCACTGCCAAATGGTTTTTCAATAACTAATCGTTTAAAACCAGTAGTATTGGTTAAACCAGATGATTTTAAGTAATCCGAAATAATACCAAAGAATTGAGGTGCCATTGCTAAATAAAATAAGCGATTTCCTTTTAACTGATATTGTGAATCTAATTCATTTGAAAAACTCAATAATGAATCATAACTTTGTTCATCACTTACATCATGTTTAAAATAATAGACATGTTCCATAAATGCATCAATTTGATCCGTATCTTTGACATGCTTTTGGATAGAACTTTTAACTTGTTCACGAAAAACTTCGTTCGTGTAATCTCTACGTCCAATTCCAATTATTGCAATATGTTCATCTAAATTATCTTGTTGAAATAGGTGGAATAGTGATGGAAATAATTTTCTATGACTTAAATCTCCGGTAGCACCGAAAATAGTAATTAAACAAGGAATATGTTTAGAATGTTTACTCAAGTTCAAAACCTCAATTCTATTAATACTATGATTGTATTATTATAAATTATATTTGCACCGCTTCAAACTGATTTGCCTAATTTTCTTATTTTGCTAGGGCACTTATATAATGGAATGATGCACAATTTAATATCATTATAACTCAAAATGTATCTTATGCATTTATTTTATGTCTTTTTATAGCAAAAATAACCACATATGATAAAATATATTGAAGGAAAAGGAGGCATATGCATGGAAGTTACATTCTTCGGAACAAGTGCTGGGTTACCTACTAAAGAGAGAAATACTCAAGCTATAGCTTTAAACCTTGAGCCTTTTTCGAATAGTATATGGCTATTTGATGTCGGAGAGGGCACACAACATCAAATATTACATCATTCAATTAAGCTAGGAAAAGTTGACCATATTTTTATAACGCATATGCACGGAGATCATATTTTTGGATTGCCTGGACTACTAACAAGCCGTTCTTTTCAAGGTGGAGAAAACAAACCACTGACAGTTATTGGTCCTAGAGGTTTACAACAATTTATTGAGACTACTCTAAGATTATCTGAATCTCACCTAAACTATCCGATTACTTATATAGAAATTGATAATCATTTCACATATCATCATAAAGGATTCTCAATTAGTGCACATTTGTTAAATCATGGTATCCCTTCTTATGGTTATCGCATTGAATCTCCGACAACACCAGGAACAATTGATGTTGAGGCACTTAAATCAATTGGTTTATATCCTGGACCAAAATATCAAGAAGTAAAATCTTACGATAATTTTGAACATGAAGGACAAGTATATAATTCGGATGATTTCAAAGGGCCAGCTAAACCCGGACCAATTATATCCATCTTTGGTGATACAAAACCATGTCAGTCGGAATTGAGCATTGCTAAAGATTCTGATGTAATGATTCATGAAGCTACATACATTGAAGGCGAAAAAACATTAGCAAATAATTATCACCATAGTCATATTGAAGATGTTTTTGAATTAATAAAACAAGCTAATGTAAAAAGAAGCTTAATCACACATTTAAGTAATCGCTATAATCACGAGAATATTCAACTTATTAAACAACAATTAAAGACACATGAAGACGTTCCAAATTTTGAATTTGTTAAAGATTTTGATACGTTTAAAATTTAAATACTACTAATACTTTAACTTTTTAAAATAAGTATAATTAAAATTACAAAGTAAAAGACTAGGATATAGAATTCATATAGAAATCATTATCCTAGTCTTTTACAGTGAAATTAATTATCTTCATTTTTAGATAATTCAACGCTACGATGAACTGCCGCATTCAAACAATCCTTAAATATTGCTTCAATATCATGTTGAGCTAGTGCATTTAAACCCGCTTGAGTTGTTCCGCCTTTAGAAGTAATATTTTTACGCAACTGTTCCATACTTAAATCTGATCTTTCAATCATCTTACTTGTACCAATAATTAAATTTTTAATTGATTCTTCGACTTGATCCTTCTCAAGACCTAAATCTGTACCTGCTTTAACATATTGTTCAAAGACATGATATAAAAATGCAGGACCGCTTCCTGTAATCGCAGTTACTTGATGTAAGTGGTCTTCATCCACCTCAATTACTGAACCAAAAGCATTTACTAAATCGATAACCTCTTCTTTTGATTTAGGTCCAAAATTTCCTGAAAAGCTGATACCTGTTACAGAATGACCAACTTGTGCATTTGTATTAGGCATAATTCGAGCGATAGGATTTTCAACATGTAATTGTTCCTGAATATAATTGATAGGTAAACCAGCCATAATAGAAATAAAGCGATTGTTTTCATTGATGTATGGTTGAATTCTTTGTGCTACTTTTTCGAAATCATAAGGTTTAGAACCTAAAAAGACATAATCTGCGTCTTGTAATAATTTTTCATCATCGTAGCTGTATTCAACACCTAATTCCTCAGCGAAATTTTTTAACGCTTCTTCATTCGATTTATTCGTTAAGTAAATATCATGTGACTTTAATTTTTTTGAATTAATTATACCTTTGAAGATTGCTTGTGCCATATTTCCTGCACCATAAAATACTAATTTCATTGACAACATCATCCTCACTCTTTAATTTATAAAACCATAGTAACATATAAGTAGCACTTCTTTTTATAAAAGTTAGTGCTACTATACGCATGAGCTTTAGCTCAGGTGGTCCCTGTGCACTTCTTTTTATAAAAGTTAGTGCTACTATACACATGAGCTTTAGCTCAGGTGGTCCCTGTGCACTTCTTTTATATCAATTAATAACTTTATGTATGAAATGATTTAAGTTATCATAATCTTAATCATAATTAAAGAGGGTATTACTATGTTAGGTAAACATTATATCGTTACTGGAGGCACTAGTGGATTGGGGCTTGAAATCACTAAGCAACTTATCAAAAAAGGGGCTCATGTTACAATTCTTGCTAGGAACAAAGAAAAATATAAACAAATCAATTTCAAACCATTTGAAAAGAGAGTACAAATGCTAACTTGTGATTTGCAAGATAAAAATGCTATTAGCATGTTACCACAATATATCGATACGCAAATTGACGGTATAATTTATAGTGCTGGCCTTGGGTATTTTAAATCGATAAGTCAACATTCCACTAATGAAATGTTAGAAACTTACGAAGTTAATATCATCGGTTTTAATTTATTACTGCATGCCTTACTGCCATATTTATCCAAACATGCGAGTATTGTAGGAATTTCGAGTCAAGCAGCATTCATCACACAGGCAAATGCGGCTCATTATGGTGCATCTAAAGTGGCTTTTAATGCAGTTCTGAATGCACTTCGTTTAGAACATCCATCTTACCATGTCATGTCAGTTAATCCCGGACCTGTTCGAACGCCTTTTCACGAAAAAGCAGACCCAAGTCTCGCATATGCACACAAGTATGACGCAATGATGTTGGATCCAACACTATTAGCTAAAGATATTATTGACGGTATTATTAAACGTAAATGTGAAATCAATCAACCTAAATGGATGCACTCCGCTTTAAAATTTTATCAATTATGCCCTAGATTTCTTGAATCGCTTTTTCCATTTTTATTTAAAAACAAACAGTAAATAGGAGTGATTGTATGTTATGTTGTGTGAATCGAGACGTCAAACAATGTATTGAGAATGTGAATACATTATCACCACAATCAATTTTTACTATTACAGATTTATTAGGACAAGACTATTATGATTCATTAGATTCTGCCGAACAATCATTTATAGATTTCAAATTTCATGAGCTAATATTAAGAGGGGAAATCATGAATGTAGTTATTAAAGAAGAAAGTGAACATGATAAACATAGATATTTAAAGCAATATTAAATAAAATCAATTTAAATTGAAACAAAAAGGTGTTTAGGACAAGTTTTTAATTTATTGTCCCTAACACCTAAGTCATTATTTAAAAATTAATTAAGCATGTTATCTATTTTAAATGTTGAGTATATTCTAAGTTCTTAACTCTTTCTCGAGCTGCTTTCACTTGATTAAGACTTACTTTTTTATTGTAATTATTAACGTTTTCTTCTAATTGTTTTGGCGAACTAGCGCCAACGATAATTGCGCCAAGTGCATCATGAGATTTTAAATATTCAAAAGATAACGCACTAAGATTACTTTCTATTTCTTTAACAGAAGCAATCGTTTCTCCTAAATCATGATGTGTATAATCAAAAATGCCCTCACTAAATTTATGATCTAAAGCATCAATACTATTGGAAGTTAACAAACCTTTAAATACGGGTCCGCGTGCTAATACTTTAACGCCTTTCGCATGGATGTCATTCAATAATTGTTCTGGACGATTATCAATTAAATTAAATTGCGACATAATTGTCTCGATTTCACTATGTTTTAAATAATAATCAATAACATTTGGGCGTATTGAAGAAATACCATATGCCTTAATGATACCTTCTTGCTTTAATTCATTAAATGCACTAATCGTTTCATCCAATGGATCATCTATTGTACCACCATGCAATTGATATAGATCTATATGATCTAGTCCTAATCGTTTTAATGATCCCTTTACACTTTCTTTAATATATTTCTTAGAAGGGTCCCATGTTGTACCTCCATCTTCAGTAGGGCGATTTCCAACTTTTGTTCCAATTACAATATCTTCACGATTTTGATATTTTTTTAAAGCTTTGCCCACAATTTCTTCATTAGTACCTCTATCATAAATATCAGCAGTATCAAAATAAGTGATACCACTTTCGATCGCTTTTTCAATGATAGGTTCAGCATTAGCATACTCTGTACCTAAACTCATACAACCTAACCCTAATTCTGAAATTTCGATGCCACTCTTTAAAATATTCTTTTGCATGTCCAATCTCCTTTCGATACACTTTAGGTAACGCATTCATCTTACCAATTTATATAATGAATTAAAAGGGACGTGAATTTAATGGAATTTAATGAAAAGACGTTTGATAGAACAGTAATTTATAATGGCAAAATTATAGATTTAGAAATTCATGATGTGGAGTTGCCTGATGGCAATATATCTAGAAGGGAATTAGTCTACCATAACGGTGCAGTGGCAGTCTGTGCAATAACGCCTAATGACGAAGTATTACTTGTTAAGCAATTTCGTAAACCAGTTGAAAAAGCTTTGTTAGAAATACCCGCTGGAAAATTAGAACAAGATGAAGTTCGTGAAGAGGCTGCCAAACGAGAATTAGAAGAAGAAACAGGTTATGTGGCAAATAATTTAGAATTTATAACAGACATGTATGGTTGTCCTGGATTTACTAATGAAAAACTCACTATATACTTCAGCAATAATCTAAGCGAAGGGCAACTCAACCTAGATGAAGATGAGTTTGTTGAATTGCATAAAGTACCGATTTCAGATATAAAAGCATTGCTTGATAATCATGAAATAGAAGATGCTAAAACCATAATTGGTTTACAATATATATTATTAAATTATAATCATTCTAATTAAGTGCTGTAAATCTCTTGCATTTAATTGAAAATATTGGTAATTTAGTAATTGAAATATTTTCAATTTAAAATGATTATAATTATTGATAGAGGAGTGTCGCTCCCATGGAAGAACGATTAAATCGAGTTAAACAACAATTACAACAATCTTCATATAAATTAACACCACAAAGAGAAGCCACAGTACGAGTTCTAATTGAAAATGAAAAGGATCACCTAAGCGCGGAAGATGTATATTTAAAAGTGAAAGACAAAGCACCTGAAATTGGACTAGCCACTGTTTATAGAACTTTAGAACTTTTAGCTGAAATAAAAGTAGTTGACAAAATTAATTTTGGTGATGGTGTTGCACGCTTTGATTTAAGAAAAGAGGGCGCTAAACACTTCCATCACCATTTAGTGTGTATGGAATGTGGTAAAGTTGATGAAATTCATGAAGACTTATTACCTCAAGTTGAAGAAAGAGTAGAAACAGAATATAACTTCAAAATTCTTGATCACAGATTAACTTTTCACGGCGTTTGCGCTGAATGCCAAGCTAAAGGAAAATAGATTAACTAATAGGCTAGGACAATTTTAAATCATTGTCTTAGTCTTTCTTAATACTATTACATAAAAATGATTTGAGTTTATTCAAATAGAGGTGTTGTCATGGAAACAATTATCGAGGAATATTTAAAATTTATACAAATTGAAAAAGGGTTAAGTGAAAATACGATTGGCGCTTATCGCAGAGATTTGAAAAAATATCAATTATATATGCAAGAACAAAAAATTGCTCATATTGATTTTATAGATAGACAAACAATACAAGAATGCCTTGGTTCTCTAATAGATCAAGGCGCTTCCGCAAAATCCATTGCAAGATTTATTTCAACAATACGTAGTTTTCATCAATTTGCTCTACGCGAAAAATATGCTGCTAAAGATCCCACCGTTTTAATTGAAACGCCTAAGTACGAGAAAAAACTTCCAGATGTTTTAGATGTTGAAGAAGTAATTCAGTTACTAGAAACACCGGATTTAACTAAAAATAATGGGTATCGCGATCGTACAATTTTAGAGTTATTATACGCAACAGGCATGCGTGTTACTGAATTAATAAAAATCGAGATAGAAGATGTCAACTTAATTATGGGATTTGTTAAAGTTTTCGGTAAAGGGAACAAAGAGAGAATCATTCCATTAGGTGACACTGTCATTGAATATTTAGATACTTATATCAATACTGTTAGACCTCAATTACTTAAAAAAACGGTAACGAATGTACTGTTTTTGAACTTGCATGGTCGACCTTTGACACGTCAAGGTATATGGAAGCTAATTAAACAATATGGTTTAAGAGCGAATATTACTAAAACTTTGACCCCACACACATTAAGACACTCGTTTGCTACACATTTATTAGAAAATGGCGCAGATTTACGAGCAGTTCAGGAGATGTTAGGTCATTCTGATATTTCTACTACTCAGTTATATACACATGTTTCTAAAACTCAAATCAGACAGATGTATAACCAATTTCATCCGAGAGCCTAGACCACAAATAAATACTCTTAAATTGGGAGTGGATTAAGAGTACTTTCATAAAAGTTTCCAAAAAAATATTTTATAATTAATGTAAGTCGAGCTACTCTACATTTTATTTTAAATCCTTTCCACTCCTAATATTTTGTTTTTCAATCATCGCTTGATGTCTTGCACTGATTACATCACTTCTATCTCGTTTTATATGATGATTAACTATATATTCATCTTGAGTTAAATGTGTTGTAAATTTGTAATCTGGATAAGTATTAATAATCTGTTTTTCAAAAATATTATTTACCGGTATGTATACAGGTTTAAAAGATTTTGAATCTTCAATGGATTTAATTTGACTTAAAATTAATGTTTTAAAATCTTGCTCATTAAGTTGCAACAACGTTTTATCATTTGCTTTTTCAAAAGTGCCCAATGACTTTTTCAAAGTTACAAGTGCACCTTTTGTATTACCTCTTCTATAATGGTACATAGCAGTTGAAAATAAAATTAAACTCACTATGCCATCCTTTTTAGAAAAATTTATATTTGATTTCCATGCTTCTTCCAAAATATCATGACATAAGAAATAATGTTGGTGTTTGTGAAAATAATAATAAAAATCGATTAGGGCTTTGTCCAATCCATCTCATCCTTAATTTAATGTTTGTATTATTCATGCTATAATATTTTAGTAAATTATGCACGATAGAGATTCAATATGAGGACGATTAATATGTATGAAGTAAAATTAGATGCCTTTAATGGCCCATTAGATTTGCTACTCCACTTAATTCAAAAATATGAAATTGATATTTATGATATACCAATGAAATCATTAACAGAGCAATATATGCAATATGTCCATGCTATGAAGCAACTAGAAATTAATGTAGCTAGTGAATATTTAGTTATGGCTTCAGAGCTATTAATGATAAAAAGTAAATTATTACTCCCTCAACATGATGTAGACGATAACCTTGAAGAAGATCCACGTGAAGATTTGGTAGGTCGATTAATTGAATATCAAAATTATAAAGAATACACACAATTGTTAACTGAGAAAAAAGAAGAGCGAGAGCACTATTTTACTAAACACCCAACTGACTTATCCCATCTTGAGAAAAACGTCACATGGGATGAAAGCCAAACCTTAGATTTAACGGATTTAATTGTTGCTTATCAACGTGTTAAAAGCAGATTAGCTCTTAGTAAGCCTAAGACAGTTGAAATAATTAAAGAAAGTTTCACTATTCAACAAGCTACTGAAAAGGTAACGACACAATTAAAGCATCATACTTCTTTTAACTTCTTCAGTTTATTTACTTTTAGCGAGCCAATAGAACAGGTGGTTACTCACTTTTTAGCTATATTGGAGATGTCTAAATCAGGAGTAATCAACATAGAACAAGTTAGAAGTTTTGATGATATACGTATCATTAGAGGAGTGAATTTTAATATTGGATAAACACGGAATCATAGAAGCATTACTGTACACAGCTGGGGATGAAGGGCTTGACGAAAAGCAATTATTAGAAATTCTCGAAATTAATCAAGCTAAATTATCTGAAATAATTTCATCATACACCTCTAGTGGTTTAATAATTCAAAAATTTGGTTCAACATATATTTTAACTTCAAAAAAAGAAGCTTCACCTTATATTGAACAATTAATTGAACAAAAATCTAATATGAAGTTATCTCAAGCTGCAATGGAAACATTATCAATTATTGCATATAATCAGCCATTGAGTCGTAGTGACATAGAATTAATTAGAGGAATTAATTCTGATGGAGCAGTTAGAACATTAATTGCGCGTGGATTAATTGAAGCTAAAGATGTAGAAAATTCTCGTAGTCATGCTTTACAAACAACGGATTTGTTTTTAAATGTATTTGGAATAGAAAAAATTGAAGATTTACCAACAACTGAAGAAGATGAAGAAGAAATGGAAGATTTCTTTAGTAATTTAGTAAATCAAAAAGGAGATACAAAATGAGTAAAGAATTAGAAAGGCTTCAAAAACGAATTGCTAATAGTGGATACACATCACGCAGAAAAGCTGAAACTTTAATTACCGAAGGCAAAGTTAAAGTTAACGGGCAAACCGTAACTGAATTAGGTACTAAAGTAAAAAGTTCTGATACAGTTGAGGTTGAAGGGATTAAAATTGAACAAGAAGACAAAATGTATATTTTGTTCTATAAACCAACTCAAGTTATAACAAGTGTGTCTGACGATAGAGGACGAACTGTGGTTACTGACTACTTTAAAGATTTAGAGACAAGAATTTATCCTGTTGGTAGATTAGATTATGATACATCAGGATTATTGTTACTTACTAATGATGGCGAATTTACAAACTTAATGACTCATCCAAGATATCATATTCAAAAAAAATATGTGGCTAAATTAAAAGGTTACCTCATGAGAGAAGAAGTTAAAGCTTTAGAAAATGGGATTGAACTTGAAGATGGTTTTACTCAACCAGCTCAAGTCAAAGTAAAAAAGCAAGATAAAGATAAAAATATTACACTTGTAGAAATCACTATTAGTGAAGGACGAAATCGACAAGTTCGTCGTATGTTCGAGCATTTTGGACATCAAGTTGATAAATTAACAAGAATGGAGTTCGGCAACTTGAATCTTAAAGGATTAAATGCAGGTGAGGGCAGAGTACTGACACCTCATGAAGTTAAAGTACTAAGACATATGGCAGAAAATGGAAAATAAATGAAGTATATTTTACAATAGCAAGAGAAATTAATATCATTTAATTTCTCTTGCTATTTTTTCACAAAGTTAACTTTTAAGTAAAGCTTTCAATCATGCTGTATGCTATAATAATGAGTGAATTGAGCATGTGTAGGAGGTATAAACAAAATGACAAACGAAATATTAATTGTAGACGATGAGGATAGAATCAGAAGATTATTAAAACTATACCTAGAGAGAGAATCGTTTACGATTCATGAAGCAAGTGATGGCAAAGAAGCTTATAATCTTGCTATAGAAAATGACTATGCGTGCATACTTTTAGACTTGATGTTACCAGAAATGGATGGTATTGAAGTAGCATCTAAGTTACGCGAACATAAAGACACACCTATAATTATGCTTACAGCTAAAGGCGAAGAAACAAATAGGGTAGAAGGATTTGAGTCTGGCGCAGATGATTATATCGTCAAACCATTCTCACCAAGAGAGGTTGTTCTAAGAGTAAAAGCATTATTACGTAGAACGCAATCTTCTAAACCTGAACAAAGTGAACCTCATGCAAGAGATGTTATTGAATTTAATCATTTAATTATTGATAATGACGCGCATCGTGTATTAGCAGATAACCAACAAGTTAATTTAACTCCAAAAGAGTACGAATTACTTATTTATTTAGCTAAGACGCCTAATAAAGTGTTTGATCGTGAACAACTTTTAAAAGAAGTATGGCATTATGAATTTTATGGAGATTTAAGAACAGTAGACACTCATGTTAAACGCCTGCGTGAGAAACTAAATCGTGTATCAGAAGATGCTGCACATATGATTCAAACTGTTTGGGGTGTTGGTTACAAATTCGAGGTAAAGTCTAATGACGAACCGACTAAATAGTGTGGTAATAAAACTGTGGTTAACTATACTTTTCATAGTAACGACAGTTTTAATTTTATTAAGCGCGGCATTAATTACTTTTATACAATACTACTACACACAGCAAACTGAAAATGCTATAAGAGAAGATGCGTCTAGAATCAGCCACTTAGTTGAACAAGCTGATAATAAAACTTTAGCCATAAAACACAGCCAACAATTAATAGATGGATCAGGTGGCGTTATTATAATGGCTAATAAGTCTTCAAGTATTAAAAGTTCAAATAGCAATACTAAAGACAAAATGCTTGAAGAGATACACAAGAATTCGCAATTCCAACGCGTCTTCTCTCAAGGAAAGTCTACCACTCAAAATATAACAATAAGTAATAACGGTAATTCCCATTCCTATATTTTGTTAGGCTATCCTATGAAAGCGCAAGAAAATGCAAATTCAAAATATAGTGCAGTATTCATTTATCAAGATTTAAAGTCTATTGAAGATACTAATAATGCAATTACCATTATCATTTTAATCACCGCCATTATATTTATCGCTGTTTCAACAATATTTGCATTCTTTTTATCAAATAGAATTACTAAACCTTTACGACAACTTAGAACTCAAGCTATTAATATTTCTAAAGGTGATTATTCAAAACAGACAAGTGTTTCAACTAAAGATGAGATAGGCGAATTATCACATACATTTAATAATATGAGTTCTGAAATACAAGAGAATATAGAAGCACTTTCAACTCAAAAAAATATAAGAGATAGTTTGATTAATTCTATGATTGAAGGTGTATTGGGTTTAAATGATAAGAGGGAAGTTATTCTTTCAAATAAAATGGCTGACGATATTATTAAATCAATAGACAAAACTGTATATAAAGAAATTGAAAAGCAAATTGAAACTACATTTGTTTCAAAAGACACCGAATTCCAAGAATATGAGATTAACAACAAATATTACGTCATAATCATGAGTTATGTAGAGAGAATTCAACAAGATGGCCGTAGTGGAATTGTAGTCATTATAAGAGATATGACTAATGAACATAATTTAGATCAGATGAAGAAAGATTTCATTGCCAATGTTTCACATGAATTACGTACACCTATTTCGTTATTACAAGGTTACACTGAATCAATTGTAGATGGTATTGTCACTGAACCAGAAGAAATTCGAGATTCTTTATCAATTGTATTAGATGAAACGAAACGTTTAAATCGATTAGTAAATGAATTATTAAATGTGGCTCGCATGGATGCAGAGGGTTTAACTGTTAATAAAGAAAAACAACCTATTAAACCTTTACTATCTAAAATGCAAATGAAATATAGACAACAGGCTGAGAATTTAGAATTAAATATGTCATTAGAACCAAACATCGGTGATGAATTGTGGGAATACGATGCCGATCGCATAGACCAAGTTCTAACAAATTTAATTGACAATGCCACACGTTATACTCAACCAGGTGATTCAATATCAATTACAACAACTACGGATGATTCCTCTCAAACGTTGTACATTAAAGATACTGGGAGTGGCATATCTCCAGAGCATCTTGAACTCGTATTCGACAGATTTTATAAAGTAGAGGCTTCAAGAACTAGAGGTAAACAGGGAACTGGTTTAGGACTATTTATATGTAAAATGATAATCGAAGAACATGGTGGTACTATTAAAGTTGAAAGTGAAGTAAACAAAGGTACAACATTCATAATTAAGTTACCAAAGCCTAAAAATTAATATGCCTATTAATATATTTATTTTATCTAAGAGCAAGAGCCTGGGACATAAATAATATGATGATGCTATTTTGCAAATTCGCAGTAGCTTACTGAACTGAAAATGCGCTTAAATCAAGCTTTTTTCAGTTCTAGTCATCCTTGCGGGGGTGGGACCACGAATTTAAAAAAGAATTCTGTCCCACTCCCATTGCTCTTTTTTAAATAAGTCTAAGCACCATTATTGCGCAATGCTTTCACATAAGGTAATATAAAAATTAAATTAATCAATTATATAATTCATCTTCGGGGTAGGGTGCAATTCCCAACCGGCAGTAAATTAAGCCTGCGACCCGCTTCTTTGAAGTGGCTGATTCAGTGGAAATCTGAAGCCGACAGTATAGTCTGGATGGGAGAAGATGGAGGTTTTTTTGTTGTGCAAAATTATCTCCTATTCTATGTAAGATGAATGGAAGGAGAAAATTAAATATGCAACAAAACAAACGTCTTATCACTATTAGCATGTTAAGTGCCATAGCGTTTATTTTAACATTCATTAAATTTCCGCTACCTTTTTTACCACCATACTTAACATTAGACTTTAGTGATGTTCCATCTTTATTAGCAACATTTCTTTTAGGTCCCGTTGCTGGTATTTTAGTAGCACTTATCAAAAATATACTTAATTTTTTATTCAATATGGGAGATCCGGTTGGTCCAGTTGCCAATTTTTTAGCAGGTGTTAGTTTCTTGTTATCCGCTTATTATGTAACTAAGCGTCAGGGCCGTCACGGTGATAAACCACGTTCATTGGTTGTGGGGCTAGCAATAGGTACTATAGTGATGACTATCGTACTTAGTATACTGAATTACTTTGTTTTACTTCCATTATATGGAATGATTTTTAATTTAGGTGATGTCTTTAACAATCTAAAAATTATCATTTTATCAGGTGTTATACCTTTCAATATTATAAAAGGTATCGTGATTTCAATTATATTTGCGCTTTTATACAGAAGATTAAAACGCGTATTATCATAAAAAACCTCCTAATGTTGAACTCATTATTCAACATTAGGAGGTTTCATTATTAATTCACTCATAATATGTGACTATTCAAATTTAAGAGCATCACCATCAAATGGTTCTTCTTCAATCTTAATTGAATCAGTCGGACAACCTTCAAGCGCATCTTCCATATCTTCGTATAATTCTTCTGGTACTTCTGCAGTACCTTGATTATCATCAAGGATTACGAAAGCAATACCTTCGTCGTCATAATCGTAAATGTCAGGTGCAGCAGCACCACATGCTCCACAAGCAATACATGTATCCATATCAACGATTGTATACTTTGCCAAATTCTTCGCCTCCTTTGATAAAAATGCTACACTAGTATAACAAATGTTAAATAACACTTCGATTAATTTATTTACTATTCTATTAGTTATATAAAGTGAGGATTCATTAATGCATTCAATTATTACATATGCATCAAATCATTCATTCGATTATAAAACCAACAAAAGTATTTATAATATTTTGAATGGAAAAAAATCACATCAAACATTTTTTGATGCATGTTCCCAACAACTTTTATCATTATATCATAGTTTACCTAAATTAAAATATCCGTCTTTTGAGCGATTTTTAGATACCTATGATAATCAAAATACTGACATTACAATACATCCAAGATATACATACGATAGTATGATCCAAACTTTTAGTTGTATTCAATTACTAATCCAAACTATAACTCATTTTAAAAACAACCACTTAAACTTTATACCAATTACACAACAAATAACTGTTCAAAGTAGAGTAAAACAAATCTATTCAAAAATACTGGAACAAAATTTAGTTGATGATTTTGAAAAAGAAATCGAGCAACTCTTTCATTTTATTGATGAAAAATGTAGTAACAACTGTTTAATCCATTATTACCTACAAGGTTATGAAGAACCTATGTATACGCGACAGCAGGTTTCGTTAATAGAAGATATACCTGTAACTAAGTTATTTGTACTTGAACTCAATAATTTAGTGCAAATGATGTTTGCATTAGAAAACGATAAACAATTTCCTATATTAACTCAAACAATCATACTACCGACTTTGTTAAATAAAACGACAATTACGTATCATCAATTACTCAAAGGTCTTTCTATGGATGAGGCTGCAGTGACCCAAAATGTTAAAATTAACACAATCGAAGATCACGTTCTTGAATTATTTATAAAAGGATATTTTTCAGAATATCAAACCTTTGTTAATGGACCACAAACAAGTGAATTTATAGCATTCTATGATCAAAATAGAGGACATAAATTAAAATTATATAAAGAAGAATTTGATCATTTATCTTATTTTCAAATTAAATTGTTAATAGTCGGTATTGAAAGAGGTGAATTGAGTGCTTGAAGAAAAATTGAAAGAATGGTTCGGATTCTCATCATTTAATCCTGGTCAAAAAGAAATAATCGAAAGTGTAGTTAGTAAGAAAGATACTCTAGGTATTCTTCCTACGGGGAGTGGTAAAAGCTTATGTTACCAAATGCCAACCTATATGAAAGGAAAGCCAACATTAATAATATCTCCCTTAATTTCTCTTATGGATGACCAAGTGATGCAATTGAAAGCTCAAGGTGAGAAATTTGTTACTTCTATTCATTCAGGCATGGATGAAAATGAAAAACAACAAAACATAAATTCATTACACAAAAGTCGCTTTGTTTTTTTAAGTCCAGAATTTATTTTACAAACACAAAACTTTAAATTAATTAGGAATATTGACTTTGGATTAATTGTACTTGATGAGGCTCATTGTCTATCTGAATGGGGTTATGATTTCCGTCCTCATTATGCATTAATAGGGGAGATAACATCTCATTATAAAAATGCATCGATACTGGCTTTAACAGCTACAGCACCACCTCATTTAGAAAATGATTTAAATCTTATCTTATCTAGAAAATTAAATGTAATTAAGACTTCTATGAATCGAGAGAATATATCTTTTACTCACCTCAATTTTGAAAATGATGGTGATAAAATTAAGTGGCTGTTAAACTTTTTAGAGCAATCTGGTCCAACTATTATTTATGTTTCATCTAAAAAGGTCTGTCTAGAATTAGCCAATATGATATACCACCACGGTTATTTAACCGGTATTTATCATGGTGATTTGTCTTATCAAGAACGACATACTGTACAAAATCAATTTATGGAGAACTTTATACCCATTATCGTGGCTACTAGTGCTTTTGGCATGGGTGTTAATAAAAAAGACATTAGAACAGTCATCCATTTTCATTTATCAACAAGTCCTTCAAATTACTTACAAGAAATTGGTAGAGCCGGGAGAGATAATTTGCAATGCCAAGTGATTAGTCTATATCAGCCAGACGATAGCTATATATTAGAGACATTATTGTTTAGTGATGTGATAACTACTGAAGACATCGATGCTTTTGATATAGGAGCTTTTTTACCTCCTCAAAAGCAAGAAATACTAACCATATTGAGTCAAAGATATTCATCCAACGTACTCAAAACAATTTTTAACAATTCATTAATTCGAAAAAAATTAGGTTATCAAAGAATGATTGGTTATACATCCCTAGATCAATGTAGACGTCGTTATTTATTAGAATTTTTTGGTGATATTCCAACTCAACCTCAGCAATGTTGTGATATAGATTCTAATTTGATGCCTATAAAAGTTACCAATAGAAAAAAAGTTAAAAGAAAATTAAGTTATACTGAAAAGTTAAAATATTTATTTAAAGTATAGTTGCTTTTCTTTACTAAATTTATTTTAAGAGGATATAATTATAATACTTAAAGTTTTTCAAGAAATATTTAAATACTATACATATTTCACTCTTTGTGGGGTATATGGTATGTGATATTTAAATAATTATTTAAGAGAGGATGATGACCGTGTCTAAAAATAATTTTAGAGATGATTTCGAAAAAAATCGTCAGTCTATTAATTCTGATGATCAATTCGAAGATAATACAAACGAGTTTGATGAAAATTCAAATGAGTCCAATGATTTTGATAATCAATCAGACCAACAATTCCCACCTAGAAACGCACAAAGACGTCAAAGAAGACGTAACCAAGCTACTAATAAAAACAGAAAATTTGATAATCAAAATTCTGATTCAAATGCTAATGGTTCACTTGATGATCGACACGATGAAGACTCTTTCAATGAGTTACAACACAATCAGCAAGAAGAGCATCTAGATAACGAGCCAATACATAAGGATGACAAACGTTCTTTAGATAGAGACTTTAATGATGATGCTTCACGTAGAAATAATCGTCATGAAGCATCAAATAGAAAACATGATAAAGACTATGATAATGATAGTTTGAATGATGATGATCGTCATCGTCGTAATCGTGAAGAAAGTATCGATGAACGTCAAGATAATCGAAATCTTAAAGATCAACAAAACAATAAGTCTCGACATGGCAAAGACGCTGCAATAGCTGGAGGTGCTGGAGTCGCTGGAGCTGCTGGTGCTAAAGCTGCAAAAGACAAACGTAAAAAAGATGCACATCATGACTCAAAATACAACGAACATAAAGATGATTATGATTTAAATAACGATAATCAATATGATAACAACAGAAAACATGATAAAGACCTTCATGACGACCATCGTGACACCAAAGATAACCATTCTAAAGAAGAACCAAAAAAAGGTAATAAAGGTAAAAAAGCAGCAGTTGGTGCCGGTGCAGCTGGTGCGGCTGGCGCAGCTGGAGTAGCAGCTGCAAAACATAAAAAAGACCATAAAAATAATAATCAAAACCATAAAGATAATCATAGCCATAACAGAGATCATCAAGACGATCATAGAAATCATAAACATGACGATGGTAATGATGGATTCCAAGCTCACAATGGTAAAAAGAAACGTGGTCTAGCTGGTATTTTACTTCCACTTATCGCTTTATTACTTATTCTAGCGGCACTTGCTATCTTTATTGGAATGTATTTAAACAACGATAAAAAAGACAGCAACCAAGCAGATAACAAAACAGAACAAACTGCTAACAAAGATAGTAAAGACAAAGCTAGTAATGATAACGACAAAGACAAAGCAAGCAGTGACAAAGATAAAGACAAAGCAACTAATGATGACGACTCAAATGACAAAGCTACAACAGACAATGAATCATCTAGTAATTCAAGTGATGATAATAGTAGCACTTCAGATAATAGTACTTCATCAAACTCATCTGATAACAGTTCATCATCAGATAATAATGCTAGTAACTCAAATAGTGACAATAACAATGGTAACTCTCAAGCTACTTCAAACAGTAGCAGTCAAAGTAACAGTAATAATAATCAATCAAATAGTTCTAATTCAGGACAACAAACTCACGTAGTATCAGGTAATGAAAACTTATACCGTATCGCTATTCAATACTACGGAGAAGGTACTGTTGAAAATGTAAATAAACTTAAACAAGCTAATGGCTTATCAAGTAATAACATTTCTAATGGTCAAAAATTAATAATCCCACAATAACTTAGTTATCATTCAAAAAAGACTGAAACAAAATTGTTTCAGTCTTTTTTGTTTCAATGCACATATAATTTTAATTTTATATAAATATTGTGAGTGCTATTCTATTTAGAAATAGCGAAACAACTGCTATAATATATGGGTGATTAAAGGAGGCCAATGACATGCAAAGCATAGAAAGTATTATTATCGGCGGAGGCCCATGCGGTTTAAGTGCTGCTATTGAACAAAAAAGAAAGGGTATTGATACATTAGTCATCGAAAAAGGGAATGTTGTAGATGCTATATATAAATATCCAACACACCAAACATTTTTCTCATCTAGTGATAAATTAAGTATCGGTGATATTCCTTTTATCGTCGAAGAAAGTAAACCTCGACGCAATCAAGCACTAGTATATTATAGAGAAGTTGTTAAACATCATCAGTTAAATGTTCATGCATTTGAAGAAGTACTCACTGTCAAAAAAATTGACAATAAATTCACTATAACAACTACTAAAGATGTTTATGAGTGTAAATTTTTAACTGTTGCAACCGGTTATTATGGTCAACATAATAAGTTAGAGGTTAAAGGGGCAGAACTTCCTAAAGTACAACATTATTTTAAAGAAGCACACCCGTTTTTTAATTTAGATGTTACTGTCATAGGTGGTAAAAATTCTGCTGTTGATGCAGCATTAGAATTAGAAAAAGCCGGTGCAAATGTAACTGTACTTTACAGAGGTGATCGATATTCAGCTGCCATTAAACCATGGATATTGCCAAATTTTGAATCATTAGTTAATCATGAAAAAATCACTATGGAGTTCAATACGAACGTTACTGAAATAACAGAGAATAGCGTGATTTATGAAAAGAACGGTAAAGTTACAGAGATACCTAATGATCATGTATTTGCAATGATAGGGTATCACCCTGATTATGACTTCTTAGAATCTATTGGAATTGAAATTAATACAAATGAATATGGAACTGCTCCAGTTCATAACAAAGAAACTTTTGAGACAAATGTTGAGAATTGCTATATTGCTGGCGTAATTGCTGCAGGTAATGATAATAATGCAATCTTTATTGAAAATGGTAAATATCATGGCGGGATTATTACTCAGAGTATTTTAAGTAAAAAGCAAACACCACTTGAAAGTTAAGGACAGAAGTATAAAATAGCAGTATAGTTGATAAGAGCTGAGAACGACGCAACATTAGTGTCTTCTCAGCTCTTATCATCCTTATGAAGATAAATTAATATGATACAAAAAGATTATTAAGTAGTAACTTCTCAAGCAAATCAAATTAAATCACATTAAATCACATTATTTTTCTAAAATCTTGTAATTAATTTTGCTTTTCAAAATAATTTTTTAATTCTACAATATTGAGTTGATTACTTAGGCCAATTAGTAACTTAAGTCTTGCTTTAGGACCATTTAATCCATTTGAAAATATTAAACCTTTATTCGCTAATTGAAAGCCACCACCTTCATAGGCATATACTGGACTTACAATCCCATTAAAAGATCTAGAAACTAACACAATAGGTATATTATTATTTAAACAAGATTGGACACCTTTCAAGCAACTTGGAGGTAAATTTCCTTGGCCTAAAGCTTCAATGACGATACCATCTACGTTTTGTTGCGCATAAAAATTAAATATGTCACTTTCCATGCCCATATAAGCTTTTATCAATGGTACTTTTAACTGATAATTTATTATTTTAAATGACTGTTGTTTATAAGGTTGATTATAGAATTGAACATTATCTTTAGTTAATATTCCTAATGGTCCTTGATTTGGACTTTGGAAGGTATTGATGTTAGAAGTATGCGTCTTCGTTACATTTCTAGCAGTATGTATTTCATCATTGAATACGACCATAACGCCTTTGTCATTTGCATCACTAGAAGAGGCTACACGAATTGATGAAATGAAATTATATAATCCATCGGAACCAATTTCATTGGAAGATCTCATTGCACCAGTTATAACAACAGGACTTCTAATGTCTAATAATAAATCTAAAAGGTATGCAGTCTCTTCAAGAGTATCAGTACCATGTGTAACAACAAAACCATCATATTTATCTGTCTCATTAGCTTCAATAATTATATTTCTCAACTTCTCGACATTTTGAATCGTTATATGAGGAGACGGAATGTTAAATGGATGAATTTCATCAACATTAGCGTATTGGCCAATAATGTCTCTATGAAGAGATATTGGATTCACATCATTTGTTACTACTTGACTAAATTGGTTTTGGGACATACTTATTGTGCCACCAGTATGTATAACTAATAATCTTTTCATTTCGTTCCTCCTATTTTTAATTTACATATTTATGATAAAATAATACAAATAAAACAACAAGGAAGGATAAATAATATGGACTTAATAAATATTGCCTTGGATGGTCCTGCAGCTGCAGGTAAAAGTACTATTGCACGACAAGTAGCTAGTAAATTGTCTATGATTTACGTTGATACAGGTGCAATGTACCGTGCGATTACTTATAAATATCTTCAAAATGATAAACCAGAGGATTTTAAAACACTCGTTAATCAAACGACGTTGGAATTAACCTATGACAAAAGTAAAGGACAACGAATTTTATTAGATAATCAAGACGTCACTGATTTTTTAAGAGAAAATGATGTAACTCAAAATGTATCTTATGTTGCTTCTAAAGAACCTGTTAGAACATTTGCAGTTGAAAAGCAGAAAGATCTAGCAGCTAAAAAAGGAATTGTTATGGATGGCCGAGATATTGGCACAGTAGTATTACCAGATGCAGAATTAAAAGTGTTCATGATCGCTTCAGTTGAAGAAAGAGCTGAAAGACGTCAAAAAGAAAATGAACAAAGAGGTATCCCATCAACACTATCGCAATTAAAAAAAGAAATAGAAGAAAGAGATCATTACGATATGAATCGGGACATTTCACCTTTAAAAAAAGCTGATGACGCCGTTACAGTGGATACAACTGGTAAAACGATTGAAGAAGTAACTGAAGAAATAATGACTTTGGTTAACAATATTTAGATAAATAATGGCTCTACGTCAAATCGG